>NZ_RSCK01000009.1:78840-172823 GCF_003991895.1 Chroococcidiopsis cubana SAG 39.79 | reverse complement strand
CATCAAGCGATTGCTAAGTTTTATCATTACAAACGTCGCCTTTCCCAATCGCTCAGCTATCTACAACTGTAGTACTAGGCATACCAGGCTATGCATCCGGTACGCCATACGTCCCCACTAACCAACTAGCCTATCTGCATCAAGGTGAAGCGGTTATTCCTGCCAAGTACAACCGCAATAACAACCTAAGCAATAGTATTAACATCACAGTCAATAACGCTCCAGGTGAAGGTGCTATGGATTATAACCAGGCACAAAAGCTTACTGAACAGGTAAGACGAGTAGTGGAGGCAGAGTTATTGAGGCAGCAGTTACCCGATGGAATGCTCAGTAGGAGATATCGATAAATGCAGTATCGTGTTATTTCGGCATTGGGACTAGCGCATAATCGGGCGGAAGTCCTACAGAAGAAGCTAGACGGTATGTTGCCGGAGCATCGAGATACCGTTAAAAGGATGTTGGATGAGTACGAGCGAATACCTTATCCGTGTAGAAGGAGGTGGGAGTTAAGGCGGATGATTGCTGCGGTCATTGGTGTTGAATTGCCCGTCTGATCGAGGTTCTGTATCATAATTTGATACAGTCTTGCCTCACTTTTTTCTTAAAACTATATATATTTATAGGAAAAAGTAAGGCATTAACACCCCAATCTTTTAACTTCAGACCCGCAATAAAAAACAGCCCCTGAGTGGTGGAGCTGCTGCCGCGGTCAATACGCCGTTCAGTAGAATTTGATGCGTGTACGCTTCTATTTTAGCGCAGGGTAGAGCCTTACATAGAAGGCTATTTCGGGCTTTTCATGTACGGATGACTCTTACCGTCGATCACCTGATCGAGATACCAGACGACGAGCTTACGATCCTCACATACAAGCAGATAATGGTATGCAAACCATGCCAAGCGTTGCGGTTCAGCGTGTTCGACACGGCTGAATATCGACCAGAAGCGATCTGAGTCGTCTGCCTTAGCTGCTTGGTACATCTGCTCAAGGTAGGGAAAGCAAAGGTCTTGATATCTAAGCCGCTCGTCATCGGTGGTAAATAGAGCGCCCAAGGTTGCCGGACTCCGAAACATCTCCTCAACAAATTTGCGCTGGAGTGCGCGGTTAAAATCTATTGCCATCTTTTTGCCTCGTATTATTCAAAAGCGTGAACTTTGGCAGGTATCTTCTTGTGATGCGAACCAATCCCGAATTACTTTGTCCATGATTTCCCTGGTCTCGGCTGTGTCGGGGTAGTACTGTACGAGATCTTTATCGGTAAGCACATCCTTTTTAGTTACAGCGCGATACCAGTAGCGCATTTCTCTGGCAATATTGAGCGCATCATAGTTGGAGCAGTTATAACTGAGCTGATCGCACCTCTCCCAAAGATATAAGGGCTTCGGCTGTGCTAACGATACAGGTATTTGCAACAGCGAGATAAATAGGGCGAGTAATAGTGTCTTCATGTCCACTCCCCGCTAAATTCTTGTGCTATCTGTTGGTGTCCAGTCATAACTTTCCCCTATAAATGTAAAGTTTTGTAAAGTAGCACCCACCGTCATTGAGATGGGTGCGGTACTAGTTGTTAGAAATTTTCGTCCAACCAATCTTGGAACTTAAGGTCGTCTAGCATCCGTCCCATTTCCCGGCAGTCTTTTAGGGCGCGGTCGCAATTCTCTTTGGCGATCCTTATTTGACGTTGGAAGCTGGCGAACTCTGCGTCGGCTTTGGCGATAGTGCCGACGTTATAGCCTCTGACGTATACCGGATCGGTCGATTGGAGGGGTATGCCGCGATACCCGTCATCTGCTCCATCTGCTTCCAAAGCAATAGAGATGTTGTCTTCTTGCTCTTGATTTAGGTTGTCGAGATACTCTATCTGGTATTCGTATGTCATGATTGTTTTAGTCCTTGATGTTTGGGCTAGGGCTACCGCATTGTTTACTAGGCGCTGCGGTAGCTTTTAACGTTGTCTATTTGGTCGGTTGATAATCGTCTCGCAAGGCATTACACTCGCCTGCATACATCCACATCTCAACTTCATTGTCAGCAACAAACAGGTTGCCTCCGTCCAAATCGATTTCAATCACTCCGAAATCCTTATCTTTCTTGCCGCAGATTGTTAACTCCGAAAACTCCTCTAAGCTGCCAAGTAACACGGGATCGCGTCCTGGCTTAAAACTGTAAACTTGTCGCATATTGGTCTCCTTTGATGTGTTTGTGGTCTAGTGGTCTAACGGTCTTGTTCGTCTGGCACGTCGCTGGGTCGATTTAACTCGTCGTATAGCGCTTGATTAACTTCCTCTGCATATTGGTACATAGCCTCTTCACTGTTGGAGATATATAGTCGTTCGCCGTTGATACCGCAAATTAGCGTGATACCGTCAGCTACTTCACCTTCATCAAAGAGGTCTCTATAAACGCTACAAAACTCACTTATGCTACTCATGCCCATCTGCTCTAGGGAGCCGATACAGATAGATTTATAGCCGCTATCGAAACGAAGTACATATTGCATAGTTGATTTCTTGATATGTAGTTAACAAAGGTGTAGCAGGTAGTAGTCGCTCGGGTGATACAGGCTTCGGATATAGTTAAGAACGCTTAGCGGGTTGTCGCTCTTCGTCCAGACCTCGATCGCCTTATACACGCCGCCTTCTGTGGGCTTTAATATGGCATAGCTTTGATAGCTACCTCCTTGGTCGTGCTTGGCTTCAGCGTTGGCGCTTAAATCCAGTCCCAGCAAGTTGTCTAGCACCATAGCGTCGTACTCATCTAGCTGGTTTTCGGGATATAATAGGGGTAAGAACATTTAAAACAACTCCTTTTTTGTACAATCCTCTTTCTGCGGCTAACAGAAAGAGGGTTTTGTTTTGCTGCCCGTTTGACAGCCGCTAGCCGCAGAAACCTTTGGCTAGAGGTGTCGTTAGTTATTACTGTTGTCGCGGATGGTGCGGTAGTGGCTTAAAAGCCTACCTTTCTCCACAACAGCGGTCTTGCCGATGTACTCGATCAAGCCGTAACGCTTAAAGAGTCTAGATAGGGTTCTAGAAGCTACGCCATTTGCCCGCTTCTTATCCCAGTCAGAGTGTGAATTCATCAGCTTTTTGCCGATACTCGCACAGTTGTAGCTCTCGTCCGCATCTCTGATTAGCTGCCAGACCTCCAATTGCTGTCCTGTAAGATTAATCGATGATGGTTTCGGGTATCGCGTTGGTAACTCAAGTCCAAAATTGGTTAGCTTTGTCAACTTTCCTACCAGATCCTGAATCTCTACTATCAACTTGATCCGATCGTCTTCCACTTATTTACCTCCTGTCTTGTCTCTACTCTTATATAATAGCGCAGTTAACTGCTGTTGTCAACTGCTTGCGCACAAAATGCTATTAGAATCCATAGCAACTAAATGCTATACTATATATAGTAAAATTCTTCGCATGAATATGAAAGAACTACGCGAAAAAGTTGGGCTAAGGACTGTGGACATAGCCTCAAGACTGGGTATTGCCGAGTCCACAGTTAGGAATTGGGATAATGGCAAACACTCTCCAAGAGTGCCGATAGAGGATGTACCGAAACTACTTGAGGTTTATCAAGTTTCATTAGATGAGTTAATAAGCGCAGCACAAGAGAGTCGGAGGGCGCACGATGCAAAGCACTGATGTAGAACTACCTCTGGCAGCGACATGTGAGCCACCTTACGGCTCTCTTGAATGGATTACGTTCAAGGTGCAGCGTGCTGAATCCGACCTTACCGATGTCGCCTACTTTCTTTGGAAAGAATCGTTGGCGCTCGGTCTTAGCTTTCCCGCTACCATCCGCCGTTACCGTGACATGGGCGCAGGCATTACCGTGGCAGACCGCACGCTCTACCGCCGCTTAGAAAACATCTTGGAATACCAGCAGCACCAAGAAGCGAAGCGCCTAAATCCTAGTCCAGATGCGGCGCGGAAAAGGGTAACTCAGGGATACAAATCGACACCGGATATTTGTCACCGTGACATTTATCCGTTACAAAACGCAACAAATGCCGTACCCAACCTTAAGGCAGCCGATGTTGAAAGTGACAGCAGCGGTAGTTTTGAAGACATTGAACCGAGGTTTAAGCCTGGGTTTGCGGGAGCGACGGGGGCGGAGTTGGTGGAATATATCTATGAGCTAGAACATGATTTGGAGCGGGTCGAGGCGGCTTTATATAAGTTAGAGAGGAGCGACACAATGCCGGTTGGTGTAGCGCTGAAGCCGGGGGACATAGCATCAATGGCTAGCTATCTGGCTAGAGTTAAGCCGAAGACACAAGCCCAGATTAAGCGGGAAGAGAAAAAGAGGAGGGTGGCATTGGCTACTATCCAGATCGATCCGCTAGAGATGGGCTATGAAAACGCCAAGCTCAGGGCAGAAAATGAAAGGTTGCGGCATGAGGTAGAGCGGTTAAAGCCTGTGCCGATCGAGGCAGATAAGTTAGGGTCGAGAGAGGTTAAGGGGTTAGCTCAACGACTGGGACTAAATCAAAACCTTAGCACCGAAGAGACGCGAGATTTGGTCAGGGAGGCATTGGCGAATCGCGACAATTTGATTAAGGCAAGGCAGTTATTGGGGCAGACCGAAGTGGAGGTGTTGAAGGCTAAGATTACTGAGCAACAAGAACTTTTAAAGCTGTGGGAATTAAGCCACCAGTATACACTAGGTCAAAGAGACACGCCCTGGTCTGTGTTGGGTCTTCGGGAGCTAGAGGGTATTGAGTACAACCACCGCGCTACAGAAAGCTAATCGAGTTTTGGCATCCTGACCGAAATAAACTACCGATCGCTACCGAAATGACGGCAAAAATCAATAAAGCCTGGACTGCATATTGCGGAACTTTTAATTAGAGAGGATATATCGTGTTAGCAATGACTTGTGAATCTCCCGCTGCATTCAAAGAGCCGCCAAAACCACTAGCGCTAGCCTTAGCCCTAGAGTTATCCGCCGAATCAGAGTTGGAGCAGTTAGAAGCCACTGTAACCCAGCTAGGCATGAATTTCGTAGAGATGGGCGAGGCGATAGAGCGGATTAGAGCGAAGAGCTTATTTAAAGTTGCGGGCTATAAAACATTTGCCAAATATGTCTATGCCAAATGGGGTCTGACGGGCAACATGGCGCAAAAGTACATTAAGGCTTCCCGCGTATACCGCACGCTGATATCGGCTGGCTACGATACCGCTACATTACCGCCCAGCTACTCCCTGTACAGCACCTGGAGTAGTTTGGACGACGAAGAGATCGCGATTTTGTGGGACGACTTCATGCAAGAGTGTGGCAACGAACCTTCCGTCACCTCCGCCATGTCTTTTATCAAGCGGTATAAGACCAAAGATGCTAAGCCAAAGACTAAGCGGGCTATCGTTACTGATATCAAGTCGGCTAACACAGTGATAGAAATGGCTAAAGAGCTAGACACCACACCGGGCGAAATTATACAGCTCATGGTCGCAAAACTTCGCGAAGCTGCATCTCAATACTGAGATTATTGGTATATTTATTCTCAATAACACTAAAGCTGAAACCATTTTCTACTCAGGATTTCAAACACCGAGAATTCCCAATAGTTTGGAAGCCTTACACAGCAAGGATTTAGATAGGGGCGATTCCCTCCATTTTGTCAATAAGGCAGGCAAGGGTTTCTGTTAAGATTTTGCCGTAGTCTAGTCTATAATTGTTATTCCTGATACATAATCAGAAGCAAGTAGATAAATCTTTACTGCTAGCCTCTTGGCACTAACACAGGAGGCTTTGCTTTGACTAACTCATTAAACACAGGCTCGACGAACCTCCCCAGATACAAGCTTTATGGTGACTCGGTTCAGGTATTGCAGCCATATGCACCACAGTGAGTTAATTTATGCTACGGAAAGTATAATGTAACAGTTTTTAAGTAACATAGAGTGTATGCCATAAGACGTATCACTTAAGATAGAGCTTAGCAGCTATAAATGTTAAGAGGGTTCGTCTGTCGTGGAGAGTCAGGTTGACAATTCTCAACGGGGATTAATTCTGGCAGTTGAAGATGGTGCGGACAACTTAGAATTGATTATCCAGGTATTGGAGTTGATAGGCTTTCCATTCATCACCGCTACTGATGGTCGGACTGCAATAGCTATGGCACACCAACAGCAGCCCGACTTGATTTTATTGGATATAGTGCTACCTGACATAAGTGGTTTAGAAGTTGCTCAGTGTCTCAAGCAAGACTCTCGGACAGCGAAAATACCCATCATTGCCGTGACTGGTATGGTCTCAAAAGAACAGAAAGAAAGATGTTTGTCAGCGGGTTGTGATGACTTCGTTGCAAAACCCTACGATATTGAATTTCTGGAAACAGTGATTAAAAGTTATGTTTCCTAGACACAAAGCACTAACCGTTTCATAATCGCTTTTGAATCTCTAAGACTGTTACAACAGTTACCAATACAACATTCGTACTGCTAACTTTCGGTAGAAGCCAGTCGTTGCAGGATTTAGGTATTCTTCTGCTGTAAATCATTATCGTATTTGTCATGCACGAAGCTGCAATCTCTACCCGCATACTGGAGCAACATGCCCTGAAATTACAAGAACACGGACTCAAAGTAGAGGAGTGGGGTAAGAGATTGCAAGAACGTAGCGACCAATTGGCACTAGAACACGGTCTACTTATCGAGGAATGCGGTCAGGTGATTCAGCACAAAGCAGAAGAAGCACTTGTCTACACCCAGGTAGCAATGGAACTGGAGGATTATTCTTCGGCTTTGATGATGCTGATTGCACATACACAATCGGAAGCAAGAGCTGCGTTTATTCAGGCGATAACTATTTTCGCCCAGATGATGCAAAAAAGAATCAAGTTAGTTGGGAAGCATCTATAGTTATATTTCGCTGATAAACGCTTGAGATGAGGAATTCAGCCTATTGGTTGAGGAAAAGTACGCTGCCGTGCAGAAATATCAAATAAGGTAATACATAGGCGTTTCATACTCGTTCCCACTGCGGCGCTAGTTGGTAGGAATTTTATTAGGTGCATACCAACAATTGAAGCTACTGACCTTTAAGAAATCAAAGGATATTCATGAATTCATAAGCTAGATGTGACGACGTATAACTTCCTCTAACTTTTCTAACTCAATTGGTTTTCCCAGCCAGTCATCAAAACCTGCTGACAGAAAGTACTCTCTGTTCCTGTCCATTCCTGTGACAGCAATTATTGGAGTTTCTCTTGTTTTTGGGTTGTTTCTAAGTCGCTTGAGAACTTCCATACCGTCCATCTCCGGCATCATGATATCTAGCAGAATTAAGTCTGGCTGATATTGCTGTGCCATTTCTATTGCACCCCGACCGTGATATGCAGCCATAGAATCACATCCGACTATCTCTAGCAGACAAGTAAGGCATTCTAGATTATCAGCATAATCATTAACAGCCAGCACTAGCGGGTGGCTGTTGTCCTGCTGATTGTTCTGGGGAGAACGCTGTAAAACCATGTTTGGAGGGAACTGGTTGATTATCCTTTGTATTGGACACTACAGTCAGTTAAATTGCCTTCTATCTACGGGCATAGCAAGCAAATGAATTCTACCCCATCATAAGCACTGCATCTGCGTAAATTACGCACTTACCTGACTAACCTGCCATCCTCATCCACGGGTGTCAGCAAGAGTTTACCCTGCTCCGTTTCAAACCGAAACACTCCAAGCTAGTTAAGTTCTCCGTTTTGAAAACGGAAAAAATTAACAGATATCTCGCGCGCACCTTAATCGGGCATTTTAGCCGAAATTTTGGCATAATCGGTCACACTAGCGATTTCGCACACAAAGTCTGCGCGCACCTTTTGCACCTTAGCTATACTGAGAATATTGGTATAGTCGCAAGATGTTCGATCGCTACCCTTAAAGCCGCAGTGTGTCTGGGTTTCAGATGGTTGTATAGCCCTGCCCCCGATAGCGCCCCGGTAAATTTCCAGGGGACGGTGGAGCGCAGTCCGATTTGAAATCGGCTACACGGCAGGAGTCCGACATAAATAATAGACGCTTACCCGCAATAACCTCCTCATCAAACTGCTTTATCGCTTAGGTCACTTTTGTAGGCTTTTCTGCTCATTGCCTGCTATTTTCATCGCCTAAATCTTGCTCGTTCCACTAAATTACAAAGTATTGTTTCATAGAGTAGGAAACTAAAAGTATTGATCTATCGCTATTTAAGTAGGTTAGATCGAGCTACATTACCTATTTCTCTTTAGTTGATTTTTTCTCCGCAAGCATTTACAGTTGTTGATGATTCGCTGTGTGAAACTGATTTAGCTCAATAGACAGGATAGATCTGCGGATGTCTTTAATTCTTAAGTACTGGGCAGTACGGTTAGGATTGGCTGGCACAGCAATATGGGGCATAATCGCGTTTTCGAGTACTGCGCTGGCTCAGGTTGTACCGGATAATACATTAGGTGGGGAAAATTCTGTTGTTACCAGTACTGATAGCGTAGATACAGTCACTGGTGGAGCCACGCGAGGGGGAAATTTATTTCACAGCTTTCAACAGTTTTCTGTTCCCACCAACGGAGCAGCTATTTTTAACAATGCTCCAGATATTCAAAATATCCTCACCAGAGTTACAGGCGGCTCGATTTCTAATATTGATGGCTTGATTGGAGCCAACGGCACGGCTAATCTATTTCTGCTCAATCCCAATGGTATTGTTTTTGGACGCGATGCTCAGCTAGATATTGGTGGCTCGTTTGTAGCGAGTACAGCTAATGCTATACAGTTTGGCGAACAGGGCTTATTCAGTGCAACCGATCCTAATGCTCCGCCATTACTGACAGTTAACCCTTCGGCATTTCTGTTTAATCAACCTCCTAATGGCTCCATCAAAAATATTTCAACAGCACCAGCAGGATTAACACCATCAGGTGCGAATGAATTTGGTTTGCGAGTTGCAGATGGTCGGAGTTTGTTATTAGTAGGCGGAGATGTGTCCCTAGAGGATGGTGGGAGATTGAATGCTTTTAGCGGTCGAGTGGAGTTGGGGGGAATAGTAGGGGTAGGGACTGTAGGATTAGCAGCAACAGGAAACACATTCAGTCTTACTTTCCCGCCAGAAAGCCCGTTGTCAAATGTCACCCTCAGTAATGACGGACGAGCTAGCGTCCGAGGTGTGGAAGGGGGAAATATTGTGGTGAATGCCAATAGCTTCACGGCAGCCAACGGTGGACGCTTAGCAGCGGGAACTGAGGGACAGGGAAATGGAGGAGATATCATTGTTAATGCAAACAATTTCAGCATCTCTGGCATTGGAGCTACTGGTCTCAGCTCTGGTCTCTACAACCAAACATTCGCTGATGCTGCTGGCAAAGCAGGTAACATTTTTGTTAATACCAAAGTCTTTAATGCTTCACCAGGCTCAGGTATATTCAACACTGTACAAAGGGGATCGGTAGGTGACGGCGGTAACATCAATATTGTGGCTGATTCGCTTTCCTTAAATGATGCTGAACTGAATGCCAATACTTCTGGACAGGGAGATGCGGGAAACATATTTATGCGGGCTGATGGTGCTATCACTCTCACAAATAGCAGCTTAATCGTTAGTCTTGTAACAGAGGGAGCAATAGGTGCTGGTGGCGATATTGAGATCCAAACGCGATCGCTCACCTTAACGAATGGCTCTCAAGTTTCTAGCTCTGTTTTCCGACAAGAGGGAGGTTTACCTGGAGGACAAGGCAAAGGAGGAAATATCCGAGTTACTGCAACAGACTCTATCGATCTTGCTGGATTGAGTTCTAACCAGAGATTCTCTAGTGGACTGTTGACAATCACCGAGCAAGGAGCAAGCGGTCAGGCAGGAGATATTACAGTCAATACAGGTACTTTGCGTATAGCAGATAGTGCTGCTATCAACGCTGCCACCCGAAATGCTAGTGGTGGAGGTAACATTACCGTTAATGCCAATACTCTTGAAGCCACTGGCGGCGGACAAGTCCGTACTACAAGTCGTAGCAGTGGCAAAGCAGGTAACATAAACCTGAATGTGACCGACAGAATTATCCTTTCAGGTAGCGACTCCACATATTTTGATCGACTGGCTCAATTTGATGAGAATTTTGTCAGTGATGCAGGTCCTAATAGTGGATTATTTGCTAGTGCAACCAAAGCCTCCACAGGTCAAAGCGGCTCTTTAAATATTTCTACTGGGCAGTTGAACGTCAAAGATGGAGCTGAAGTGACTGTAAGCAATCAGGGAACAAGGGATGCAGGCAACCTAATTATCAATACTCGCTCCCTAAACTTGAATGACGGCAAAATTACAGCAGAAACAACATCAGGTAATGGCGGAAATATTGAGTTGCAGGTAAGTAGAAATTTAGGATTACGTAACAATAGCCGCATCTCAACTTCAGCAGGTACAGCACAACAACCTGGTAATGGAGGCAACATTACAATTAACACTCCCTTCATCATTGCTGCTCCAGATGAAAATAGCGATATCACCGCCAATGCTTTCAGTGGGAGTGGTGGGAGCGTCAACATCACATCTGAAAGAGTTTTTGGGCTAGTTCCACGCAGTCGTCAAGAACTCCAGACTCTATTAAGGACTAACGATCCTACGCAATTAGATCCAATTCGTTTGCAAAGTAATGACATCACAGCAATTTCTCAAGCCAACCCTTCTTTAAGCGGTACTGTTACCTTCAACGCCGCTGATATAGATCCCAGCCGCGATCTTGCCGAACTACCCACAACACCAGTCGATGCTTCTACCTTAGTAGCGGCAGGTTGTCCATCTGGAGCGGAAAACCGCTTTGTTGTCGCTGGACGAGGCGGCTTACCTCCTGCGCCTGGCAATAAACTCAGCTCTGATGCCCTCCTCACCAATTGGGCAACTCTAGAAACACCGGAAACTGAAAACCGTGCAACGGTAGAAACAACTACCCCAGAAGTAATTAATGATACAGTAACTCCCTTAGTAGAAGCAACTACTTGGCAATTTGGCTCCAAAGGCGAAATTATTCTCACCAATGCTAATCCCACCACACCAAATCAGTTTGAAGCAACCCCTAGCAACTGTCCCAGTTCATGACTACACGGCAGAGGTGTCGGCGTGAAACTGTTACCAATAAGCAAAGGGGAATTTACCGATGATGAGGTGTAGGAGGCGCTGATAGGCTACGGATGGAGGTGGCACGTAAACTGTAATGGCTATGTTGCTGCTAAATTACCTAAATGTTGGTACGAAGGAAAGCTCATACAAGCTAGGGTTTACCTTTATCGGTAGGTGTTGGAGAGCTACTACAACGTCAGGCTAGGTGGATTGCAAGTCGATCACATCTATGGTGACAAGCTGGATAATCGGTTAGAAAACCTACGTCCGGCTACTAACGCTCAGAACCAAGCCAATAGCAAGACGAGAGGTAACAAAAGCGGTTTTAGAGGCGTGTGCTGGGATAAGACAAACAAGAAATGGGTAGCAAAGATTAAAGTCAATGGTAAGACAAAGCATCTCGGTAGGTTCTCTATAGCTGAAGATGCGGCTTGCGCTTTCAACAAAGCAGCTCTTGAGTATCACGGTGAGTATGCCCACCTAAATAAAGTTTTGTGTAATTTTGACAATGTAAGTGCTTGAAAACCTTACTATAGCGGTGCGATCGCAGCGCTCTACCAACTGAGCTAATTCCCCGTACTAATTTTAGATTTTGGACTGCTAGTCTCAAATTCCTATATGCCACTTGGTATTTTAACATTCAGCGACGGTGGCTTGTGAGTTTGCTTTGGAAAGTACTTGTTGCACCCATTCCAAATCTAACTGGTTGAGGTAATCTACAGCCCAGTTTGCTTGACGTTGCATCATGTGAAATGGATAGGTATTTGCAACTCCAACAACCGGAATTTTTGCTGTCTTCGCTGCTTGGATTCCTGCTGGAGTATCTTCGATCGCAATACACTCTCTTGGCTGCAACCGAAGTTCGGGATAGAGTTGGTTGAGGCGTTCTACTGCCAACAAATAGCCATCTGGTTCTGGTTTACTGGTAGTAATATCATCGCCAGCAACTAATACAGAAAAGTATTGTGTCAAATTCAAACGCTGCAAAACTAATTCAATTTCCGATCGCATTGCGCCACTAACTACAGCTAACTTTAATTGTTGGCTACGGGCTTGAAAAACCAAATCTTCTAAACCTGGATACGTAGGTAAGTTAGGAATTTTTTCTAATTCTTGCTGGTATGCCTGCGCCTTGCGCTGCATTAATTGGAGTAAATATGTCTCACTCACAAATCGACCTCGACGTTTGAGCAATTCAGCTAAACAAACGCGATCGCTTCTCCCTAGACAAACTTCTTCAAACTCACCCGGGATTGGGCGTAAATTTTCTTCAACTAATAACTGTTCGATCAGTTGTTTATGAATCGGTTCGTCATTAATAATAACGCCATTAAAATCAAATAAAACTGCCTTTAACGCCATACTATATTATTACCTTAATACCCAGGAGCCGGAATCCATTCCTCTGTTATTACCATATCTTCTTCTGTCTCCTGTCTCCTGTCTCCTGTCTCCTGCATCAAAGGCTTAATTCCACGAGTTACTTGATTGACTAACCACACATCATCAGTCTGCACTGCTGCAAAGCCTGCTTTACCCATCCAGACATCCAAATTTCCCTGCGCAAATTCTCGAATGTATGGTTCCTCAAACACATTATTCAACCAATCGAGATGGCGTAAAGTCTGCTGATTGCCATCCAAAACGATCGCCTCGCCGCCTGCTTTCAGCAATCGAAAGCTTTCCTGCAAGATCGCTTGAGTTACCTGTGCTGGCGTTTCGTGAAATAACAAGGATATCGTCACCAGATCGAAACTGGCAGCTGGTAGTTTTGTCTTTTCAGCATTTCCATGCAGCCACTTAATCGCTAATCCTGCGGTTTTGGCTTTGTCTTCTGCCCTGACTAGCATGTATGGCGATAAATCTAAGCCGATAACTTCTGCTTGGGGAAAAGCCTGTTTTAACATCAGCGTCGTGGAACCAGTACCGCAGCCTAAATCTATAATTCTGCTTGGCTTAACGCGAATACGTTCTAGCAATCCTTGACGGACTAGAGTTTCATTAGGTAGCAGGACGTATTGAGTAATTGGATCGTAAGAAACAGCTGCACCAGAATTAAGATATCCGCCCTTAATTCCGTGAAAATTTTGACTGCTGTAATATACGGGAACCTTGACCTCTGGACGGCGAAAGCGATCGCTTTCTTTCTCCCAGTCTATACTACGGGCGTATCGCCTTAACTCCTCTTCGTCAATAAATAAACGCACGACAGGCGCTAAGAACTGTTCCCAAATTGTATCTTGACGCGCTGCCATAAGTATGCCTCGCTAAGGGACGATCGCGACTTGCTATTTCTATTTACAAATTTTAATACATTCTTGCAGTTGTCAGTGGCTAGTGGCTGGTGACTAGTGACTAGAATTGTCTTGCTCCCTCAACTTCCCCAACTCCCCCAACTCCTGAAATTAGCCAGCTAACAAAACTAAATCGGGAACTTGAAAGAGTGACTGATAGGCAAGTACAGCCCCGCCAATTGCTGCCGCATCTTCGCCAAAAACTGATACGTCAAAACGAGCTTTCGGATCGCTGAAGAATCCACCACCACCATTACCAGGTACGCAGTCTCGCAACATCGAGTCCAATTCCTCTTTAACGTGAGGAACCAATACAGCAAGCGGTCCGCCGATCGCGATTCGTTCGGGATTGAGAATATTTGCTAAGTTAATTAATCCCCAGCCTAATATCTGCACCCATTCAGACACAACCGCGCGGGCGAGGGGTTCGTCTTGGCGGAAATGTACGACCAAATCGCCAATTTCTCCTGCTTGTCCTCCCCGCTGGCGATAGTTTTGCAGCAACGCCTCTCTACCGACAAATGTGCCTAAATCTCCGCAGCCAGTTGGCATTGGTAAAATTGCTCCGACTTCCCCCGCAGTGCCGTAAGCGCCGCGAAAGATGCGATTGTTTAACACGATTCCCGCCCCAATTCCCTTATTAATTAATAGATAGAGCAAGCTATGACAGTGCATGGCACTACCTAGATACACCTCTGCTAAAGCGGCGGCGTTCGCATCATTATCTACAAATAAAGGCAATTGAATGTGAGGCTGAAGGTAGCGGCGCAGATCGACACCTACCCACTGTAAAAATGGCGAATAGATGACCACACCTGCTAAGTTCATGGTTGCTTGGATGGCTAGCCCAATTCCTCGCGATCGCTCTTGTTTGGTCGGATCGGACTGCTGCACTTGCCCAATTAATTGTCCGAGTTGGCTGAGGACAATTTCTGGTTCTCGACTACCTATTAGTGGTGCTTGAATGCGGTTGACAACTTGGGCAGCTAAATTCAACTGCACTACCGTTAGCTGTTCGTACTCGATCGCCGCACCAATAAAAAATGCCCCATCGGGATTCAAACTCAATCCGACTCCTGGTCTTCCCCCTCCAGGAGGCGCGATAATTTCACCGCTTTCTCGAATTAAGCCCTGCGAGATTAATTCGGCTGTAATTACGGTAACAGTCGATCGCGTCAGTCCTGTGGAACGGGCAATTTCAGCCCGAGTCTTTGGCGCACGACATCTAAGAAGTTCCAAAATGCGGGCATAGTTGATTTGTTTTAACAGTGTTGTATTGGTGGCGATCGATGGTGAATGTCGATCTGCGGTCATTTTTCTAATCTTTAGTAAGTTTGTTTTTCTAACAAACAAATTAGCATTATAGAGACGTTATGTGTGTAGAGACGTTCCATGTCACATCTCTGCTGGAGAAAAAGATATGAAAAGCTTCGACTGTGAGGCAGTCCTATTCGATCTCGACGGTGTATTGGTCAATTCAAATGTAGCTGTAGAAGGACATTGGCGTAGGTGGGCGCAGCAGCACGGTTTAGATGCAGAGGCAATTTTGAAAATCTCTCACGGTCGTCCGGCGACAGAGACAATTCGCGAAGTTGCGCCGCACTTAATTGCAGAGGAAGAAGGTAGGGCGTTTCTGCAACGGGAGGCGGAGGATTTAGCTGGTGTGGTGGAAGTGGAAGGAGTAGCAAATTTACTGAATTCATTACCAGATCGGCAATGGGCAATTGTCACGTCAGGGACGCAGGCGATCGCAACCAACCGTTTGCGTCATGTTGGTTTATCTGTTCCCAAAGTCATGATTACGGCAGATGATATTAGCCGTGGTAAGCCCGATCCTGAAGGATATCTCAAAGCAGCATCAAGGTTGGGTGTCCCACCAGAACGCTGTCTGGTAGTGGAGGATGCTGTGGCTGGTGTCAAAGCGGCACGGGCAGCGGGAATGAGTGTGGTGGCGGTGGCGACGACTTATCAGCCAGCAGATTTAATTGAGGCGGATGCGATCGTACCCGCTTTGGTAGGGATGGCGATCGAGCAACAGGTGATGGATGGCGATCGGGTTGGGTTAAGAGTGTTGTTAGCAGAAGCGTGAGGAAGTCAGAAGTTGTAGGGGCGGGTTTAGCGAATAGATCGACCACTGAAACAGTGAATCTTTGGTGAAAACCCGCCCGTACCCAAGCCAAATAAATGCAGGGGAGATATGGGTGATAAGCGGGTGTTAGGCAAAAATGTGAAGCGATCGCATTTTGGGAAAGAGGCGGTTTGGTTTGGGGTAGCGATCGCGTTTTATGCTTTTGTGGCGATCGCAGTAGCAGAGGCGGGATTGGGGGTTTTGTTGCCTTCGATTTTGGCTGCATATAATTTAAATCCGGCAACTGTAACGCTGCTGTTTATCAGTCAGACGGGTGGTTATGTTGTGGCAGCGTTCTCTAGTAGTCTGATTAGCAGCCGTTTGGGGTTGGCACGGATGCTGTTAGTAGCGGCAATGTTGCTGATGGGGGCGCTGATAATCTATGCGCTGAATCCGTTTTGGTGGGTGATGGTGGCGGCTGGCGTGCTTTTGGGGCTGGGAATTGCCCTGATTGATGCTGGAATTAACACTTTTATTGTGGATAACCAACGGACTAACCATCTCGTGGGAATGTTGCACGCTTTTTATGGTGTTGGTGCATTGTTAGGTCCCACGATCGCCACTTCGCTACTAGCTTTTGGGTTGAATTGGCGATCGATCTATTTGGTATTTGCAGGAGTGGTAGGGCTGTTGGTGGTGGCGGTGGCTATAGCGATCGTCCAAAATTATCGACCGATGACGCAGAAAATCAATGCTTCTGGGACGAGTGCTAAGGCTAATCTCCGCGTTGCTTTACAGACACCTGCTGTCCTGCTAACGGGTTTGCTATTGATGGTTTATGTGGGTGCAGAGGTTTGTGTGGGTAACTGGGCTTACTCGGTGCAAAATCTCAGTCGCGGGATCCCGCCAATCGTTGCTGGATACAGCATTAGCGCTTACTGGCTGGGACTGACAATTGGGCGTTTGAGTTTGGGATATTTCATGCGACGACTCGGTGCAGTCCGCACGTTGGATATTTCTCTAGTGGTGCTGAGTATTGGTTTACTAGCTTGGTGGCTAGTACCAAACCTGTATTTGAGCTTACCGCTGATTGGTTTCGGGTTTGCGGCAATCTATCCGGCAACAATTGCCTTATTACCACAGAGGATATCTCCTGCATTAATACCAGCCGCGATCGGTTTCGTGTCGAGTGTCGCTAGTTTAGGTGCAGCCAGTTTGCCCAGTGCAGTCGGTTGGATCGCCTCCCGTACTAGTTTGGAAATTATTCCTGTTTTAATGATGCCTCTAGCCCTAGTGATGGTAATTGTACATCGATGGCTAGTAGGAACGGGGAGCAGGGAGCAGCGATCGATGTAGGGGCGGGTTTCACCTAAAATCTCTGCTAAACGAAGCGGTTTAATAAACCCGCCCTTACACCCATATTCGGAGGAGTTCTCTTGTTGTATTTTTTTGTAGCACAATGTATTATGTAAAATGAACTTGCATAAGCTAAGTTAGTATTCTCCCCTGTAGAGATAGTCAATCTGGGAATCAAAAACCCAAGTATTCTCTAGGGGCGCACAGCCGTGCGCCCTGGGCAATGTTTCTGTAGGGGCGCACAGTCGTGCGCTCTGGGCAATGTTTCTGTAGGGGCAGCCGTGCGCCCTGGATCATGTTTCTGTAGGGGCAGCCGTGCGCCCTGGATCATGTTTCTGTAGGGGCGCACAGTCGTGCGCCCTGACCGATACATCAGTTATTTTTCCTTAATTTTTAACTAAAAATATGCCATACGAAAAACTAGAAATTAATACACCAGCACCCGTACTTTCTTGGGCAAATCATGCTTTAGGACATGAAGAAACCCAGATGGCGAAAAACGTGGCATCGCTACCATTTGTATTTAAACATGTCGCATTGATGCCCGATGTCCACTTAGGTAAAGGTGCTTTAGTCGGCTCGGTTGTAGCAACTAAAGATGCAATTTTGCCTGCGGCTGTGGGAGTAGATATTGGTTGTGGCATGGCTGCCATTCAAACTCCATATCATGCCGAACAATTAGAAGGCAAGTTGAAAAAAATCCGTTTGGATATTGAAGCATCAATTCCAGTTGGTTTTAACGAAAATAAAGATGTAGAAAAATCTATTACTAACTGGCAACATTGGCATGATTTTAAAGATCTACATCGCGGGGTGCAAGACTTGCAAGGAAAAGCCATGAAACAAATGGGTTCTCTTGGCGGTGGCAACCACTTCTTAGAAGTTTGTCTCGATACGGAAGATCGAGTTTGGTTGATGTTGCATTCTGGTTCCCGAAATATCGGTAACAAGTTGGCACAGTGCCATATTAATACTGCTAAAGAACTAGCAAAATTAGCAGGCGATCGCTTGCCCGATCCTGACTTGGCTTATTTTGTTTCCGGTACGTCAGAGTTTGCTGCTTATTGGCGAGACTTGCAGTGGGCGCAAAACTATGCCCGTGTCAATCGTGACGTAATGATGGCACGCTTTAAGCGAGTTGTGGAAAAACATGTAGCTGGTGGTAAGCCATTCAAGCCTCTATTAGAAGTCAATTGCCATCACAACTATGCCGAAAAGGAAGTGCATTTTGGCGAAGATGTTTACGTGACTCGTAAGGGTGCGGTAAGGGCGCAGACTGAAGATTATGGGATCATCCCTGGTTCAATGGGTGCGAAATCATTTATTGTCAGAGGTAAAGGTCATGCTGAAAGTTATTGTTCTTGCAGTCACGGTGCGGGGCGTTTGATGTCTCGTAATAAGGCAAAAAATGTCTATACACTTGACGATTTGATCGAGCAAACGAAGGGCGTAGAATGCCGCAAAGACACGGGTGTCTTAGATGAGATTCCTGGGGCATATAAGCCGATAGACGAGGTAATGAATAATCAGTCAGATCTGGTCGAAATTGTAGCAACATTGAAGCAAGTTGTTTGCGTCAAAGGTTAAAGTAGGGTGGGCAATGCCCACCCTACTTTTTAAACTGCAACTGCAATACCTATTTCATTACGGTTGTGGGGAGCCTCAAAATCAATTATTGGTCCTTTAGGCACGATGCGAGTAGGATTAACTTTGGGATGACTCCGATAGTAATGTCTTTTAATATGATCCAAGTTGCAAGTTTCTTTCACTCCTGGTTGTTGGTACAAGTCTTTTAAGTAGTTCCACAAGTTAGGATAATCTACAATCCGGCGTAAGTTGCATTTGAAATGAACGTAATAAACAGCATCAAAACGCAGTAAGGTTGTAAACATACACCAATCGGCTTCTGTAATGCAATTACCACATAAATAACGTTGTTTAGCTAAAACATTTTCCCAACGGTCTAAAGCCTCAAATAACTCCATTACAGCCTCCTCATAAGCCACTTGTTGAGTGGCAAATCCGGCTCGGTAGACACCATTATTAATTGGCTGGTAAATCTCATCGATAGTTTTGTCTATTTGTGCTTGCAAATCTTTGGGGTAGAAGTTGACATTCTTACTCGCAATATCGTTAAACTCAGTATCAAACATGCGAATAATTTCGCGAGATTCATTATTCACAATTGACTGAGTTTGCTTATCCCATAACACGGGAACTGTTACCCGTCCACTATAATTTGGTTCGGCTTTTAGATAAAGTTGCCAAAGATATTGCGTCCCGTTAACAGTATCGGGAATCGCTCCAGGTTCACTACTAAATTCCCAACTATTTTGGTCGATCTCTGCTGCTACTACAGATAATCCAATTGCATCTTCTAGTCCCTTCAGACGACGCATAATTGCCGTTCGATGTGCCCAAGGGCAAGCCCAAGAAATATATAAGTGATAGCGTCCTGCTTCTGCTTTAAAACCACTCGAACCATCAGCAGTAATTTTATTGCGAAAGGTAGTAGAAGGGCGGATAAATTTCCCTTGGTTATCTTCTTGTTCCCGTTCGGAAATCCATTTACCGTCAGCTAGAATACCTAAACCCATCGATCGCCCCTCGTGCGAAGTTTTACTTGTGAGTGTTTGAGTTCGCTCTTCATACATGCTAAACCAATAAAGTGAAGTCAGAAGTTAGAAGTCTTCTCTTACTAGTTTGGAGAAAAATGCATCTATCTTATGGTATAAAAAATTAGGCTCATCGAGTGAAGTGAGAATTCAAATGTAGGCGAGCATTGCCTATTCTACTAATAGCGGTTTTGATTTAGGTAAAACACGCAATCTGTAGGGGCGCACAGCTATGCGCCCCTACAAATGTCACGCACGCAGTTGAGAATTGCTATAAGACAAAAATAAAATATTAAGATTGAATCATCAAAAAATAGTAATTTGTTCTCATAAATCAAATATAAATTGCGATCGCCATTCACCTTCTAACCAAATCAGCAGTTGATTTTCACTTTCACTCAGAAGCAGGATGTCTTAAGATGTAACAAAAAGTAAAGTCATCTGCATCAGCAACCACTGATAACTTTGTACAGACGTTACATCTAACGTCTCTACACTGATAACTGATAACTGATAACTGATAAATCTATGAGCGATCGCATATTTATTGCAGCTGCTTTCATTGTTTTTCTAGCTCTGATTATTGGCGTTGGCATCTACTCATCAACTCATAAGAAAAATACAACTGCTGACTACATCCTCGCTAGTCGCGGGGTAAGTCCTTGGCTGACGGCGCTTTCCGCCATGTCAACGGGTCAGAGTGGTTTATTATTTCTCGGTCAAGTTGGCTTTGCCTACACAGCCGGAGTTTCGGCTATATGGTTAGTTATTGGTTGGGCAATAGGAGACTATCTCGCTTGGTTTTTATTTTTCAAACGTTTAAGAAAAAGATCCGAAGAAACAGCATCGGATACTGTTTCTGATTTCTTAGCGCAAAACACTTCTGGCGCTCGTTGGATCTCGATTGTCTCAGGTATTATTATTGTGGCTTTTCTCGGTGCGTATGCAGCATCGCAACTCGTAGCAGGTAGCAAAGCACTGAATGTCGTCTTCGGCTGGGATTATCGTCTAGGAATTATTCTCGGAGCAGTAATAGTTGTTATCTACTGTTTTTCTGGAGGTGTGCGAGCGGAGATTTGGACGGATGCAGTCCAAGGGATAATTATGATTGGTTCGTTGCTGCTCCTACTATCCGTAGCAATTACCGACTGTGGTGGATTTGGGCAACTTTGGACAAGATTGGGCGCGATTGATGCAAAGCTAATTAATTTGAGTCCATCTAATCTCCCGTTGGGCTTTTTGCCCTTTTTTATTGGTTGGATTGTGGCTGGATTTGGTGTAGTCGGTCAACCGCATATTTTAGTCCGAGCAATGGCAATTGACTCCCCCGATAATGTCAATAGGGCGCTGAATATCAAAACTATTGCGAGTTTAACCACATCTTTTTCCTCCATTACCATCGGCTTAGCAGCACGGGTGTTGTTACCCGACTTGATATCAGGTGGCGATCCTGAGTTGGCATTGCCGTATTTAGCAGAAGAATTGCTACCCGCAGGCTTTGTCGGACTGATGCTAGCCGGAGTTTTTGCTGCTACTATGTCTACTGCCGATTCTCAAATTCTGTGCTGTTCGGCGGCGTTGACTCAAGACATCGCGCCTCAATTTGCTAATTCCTATCGAATTGTCAAGTTAGGCACTTTAACTGTCACTGCGATCGTTTTGAGTATTGCTTTAGTAGGCGATGATAATGTGTTTCTCTTAATTACATTTTCTTGGTCGGCTTTAGCTTCGGGTTTAGGTCCACTGTTACTATTGCGAGTTGGGCAATTGCCCGTCAGTACGCCTGTAGCACTATTAATGATGGCTGTTGGAATCATCACCGCTATTAGTTGGAACCTGGTATTTAAGTTATCTTCCGTAGTTTACGAAGTCCTACCAGGTATGATTGCAGGTAGCTTAGTCTATGTCATAGCGCGATTGCTGGCTTCTAAGTCTAGATCTAACCAGCATAGATGACGAGAGAATTAGGCTTCGTTGAGGATCTTGGGGACTTTGAAAAATTCCCCATCCTGTTCTGGAGCGCTTTCGAGTATAGCATCGCGATCGCCATATGGTTCTAGTTTATCCGCACGGGTGATGTTACTAGCATCAATTGCCCGCATGGTTGGAGGTACGTCAGTTACGTCAAGTTCGCTCAACTGCTCGAAATAATCTAGAATGCTACTCAATTGAGTGGTAAATTGTTCCTCCTCTTCGGGAGTGAGTGCTAAGCGTGCGAGATGGGCAACTTTACGAACTTGTTCTTTGTCGAGCATGGATGGTAATTGGTAATTGGTAATTGGTAGTTAGTAGTTTGTCATCTATAGTTTTTGACTTTTCACTTTTCACTTTTGACTTTCCCATTACCATTAAAAGTAAATATCTTTTGATAAACGTCCGGTGGTTTTGAGCCAGTTTTGTGCTTCGAGATAGTTGTTGGGATCTATTTGGATAGCGCGTTTCCAGTAGTCAGCAGCGAGATCGAATAAACTATCGGCGCGATCGCTATCTCCTTCTTCTTTGGCTTTTTCCCCTTGGAAGTGATAGATGACAGCCATGTTATTCAAGGCTTGCGTCATGTTGGGGTAACATTCGAGTGCTTTTTCGTAGTACTCCAAAGCTATCTCGTGTTCGCCATTATTTGTATAAATTAATCCCATATTATAGAGAACGTAGCTGCGATCGTAGGGATCTTCTTCTAGTTCCAAAGCCTGTCTGTAGTTGTCTAAAGCTTCGGCATACTCTCCAGCCCCCTGAGCAGACATACCATCGCGGTAATAGACAAAAGCTTCTTTAGCTTTTTTATTGGTAGGCAGAATCTTCAGAATGATATCTGCCATGACGGTAAATGTTTTATCTACAAAGTTGTCATTACGCTGGCTTCTTGGCATATCGAGTCCGAGCTACCGTTTGGTGTATCGCTTTTGCGATCTATCTTAACGTGAGTGCGGCAGTCTTAATCTCATTGCAACAAAATAGCAAAAAATTTTCTTTGATTCCACAATATTGATAAACCGCTAATAGTTATCAGCACAGTCACAAACTTGTGAAACTGTTCGTTACTCATTTTCTGTAACATTTGCTGTCCTACCCAGTTTGCCGGAATTGCTGCCATCCCAATGACTAATCCATACCAGAGATACGATTTGGTAAATGCTCCCAAGCTAGCGTAAGTACACATTTTGGCTATATGTACTACTAGAACATGGGCGGATTTCGTGCCGATCATTTTTTCTTTGAATAAGCCGTAATTTAAATACAGTGGATTTAAGATTGGACCAATACTACCGAGTAAGCCTGAGAGAAAAGCGTGAATAAACCCAGCGGGTAAGAAAACCCAACCTGGTACTTGAAAAGATGGTTTGCTCTCGCCTACAAACATACTGAAAGCAGAACTGACTAAAAATAGCCCTAGTAGAGTTTGTATCCACTCTAGATGAGTTTGAGTAAATGCGATCGCACCCAAAATCGCCCCCGACACTGCACCAGGCAAATACCACCAAGTTAGCCGCCAGTCTATATCTTGCCAAAAAACAAAAACTCGTTGCAAGTTCCCCAATAACATGCCTGTGGTCACGACTGGCGGAATAGCTGGCGTTTCCAGCAGGAAGTTTACCATCGGAATAATAATAAACGGACTTCCCCCACCAGCTAAGCTACTAATAACCCAAGCAATAAAGCTCGACACTGCCAACAGGAGAACCGTCATAGAGGCGATCGCCTTTAATAAATCTTTATAATCTTAAGTATTTACTTTAACTCTTTACTTGCATCCGTTGCTACTCGAATCTGCACTCTTTACGTTACTGTAGCTAGAGGCAGACACAGAGATTCGTTAGAGGCTTGTACCTTCTGAAATTTTGACCACAACAGGGAGTAGGGAGCAGGGTTACAGAATCATAAACTAAGGCTAGGGAATCCAATCGCTCTAAAAACAAATTATTATGTCGAGATTGCGCGGATCGCAAGACATAATAAATCAATATTTCAATCCTATGCTTTTAAGCATGGTTTCCCTACTCAGAAGCTCCCTTATCTCTGCTCCCTTTGACTTTTGAATTTTGAATTTTGAATTTTGAATTTTGAACTGTTTTACTTACACGGAAATGGGCGAGGGCGCAGGATCGTATTGCTCTGCTTCTTGATATGAGAAAAAGTTGTTACTCAGAGGAATCAGTTGCACCGCACAAGCTTTTAATTCTGGCTGTTTGGAATCAGGACAAGATTCGGGATGGGTGAGGGCATTTGCTTCAGCTTGTTCTGCCCACAATGCCCCCCAGTGCATCGGCACAAACACCGTACCAGGGGCGATCGCTTTTGTTACTTTAGCAGGAAATTTAGCTTTACCGCGTCGCGATCGCACTTCTACCCAATCATCATTGTTAATTTTCAAACTCGCAGCATCGCGGGGATGAATTTCGATAAATGGGTTGGGATGCATCTGTTGAATTTTATCAATTCTGCCCGTGCGAGTTAGGGTGTGCCAATGCCCGTATAATCGTCCGTTTGTCAGGACATAAGGATATTGCGGATCGGGTGGTTCTGCCAGTCCCCGCGAGTGATAGGCGGCGAACTTCGCCCTACCATCAGGGGTATGGAATTTAAAATCTGTATACAACCGTTTGGCTTTTTCGTGACGATCCGATTTACCTAACTCAGATTCGGGACAGGGCCATTGCTGCGGTCCTTCGGCGCGGAGGCGTTCGTGACTCAATCCTGACATGTCGCAAGGGCGATCGCGCGTAACTTTGGTAAATTCAGCGTAAACTTGGGTGGCAGCAGAAAAAGCAAACTGTTCGGTAAAGCCCAACCTTCTCCCAACTTCAGCAAAGATTTCCCAGTCTGCTTTAGCTTCTCCTGGTGGCTGACGAAAGGCACTACACAGAGTTACGCGCCGTTCGGAATTTGTCATTACGCCCGTCTTTTCACTCCACTGTGCGGCGGGAAGCAAGACGTGGGCGTAGGCAGCAGTTTCAGTAGGATAGTAGGCATCTTGGTAAATGGTAAAAGGCGATCGCAATAGTGCTGCTTTCGTCCTTTCCAAATCTGGCATACTTACAGCTGGGTTAGTTGCTGCAATCCACAATACGCCGACTTCCCCTGACTCCAAGCCCGTGATAATTTCCCAAGTATTTCTACCAACCTCAGAAGATATACTACCAGTTGGCAGACCCCAAAGTTGCTCTAACTCGGCGCGGTGTTGTGGATTTTTCACGCTGCGGTAACCTGGAAGCAGATGTGCCAATCCCCCTGCTTCCCGTCCGCCCATTGCATTCGGCTGTCCCGTGAGGGAAAATGGACCCGCACCAGGCTTGCCAATTTGCCCTGTCATGAGGTGCAAGTTGATAATGGTTCTGACCTTTGCCGTACCTTCTGAAGACTGGTTTACGCCCATCGACCACATAGATAGGACGCGCTTCGATTCTTTCCAGTATCGCGCCGCCGTCTCTAAATCGGCAGCAGAGATTCCGCATTTTTGCGCCACCATCTCTGGGGTGTAATCTTGAATTACCTCTGCATAAGCAGGAAAATTACTCGTACAATCTTCAATAAAATCTAAGTCGATACAGCCCCAACGCATTAACAAATGGGCGATCCCGTTAAGTAAGTCGATATCCGTCCCAGGATGAATCGCCAGATGCAAGTCAGCAGCTTCCGCCGTAGTTGTGTAGCGGGGATCGACAACGACCATTTTGACGTTGCGGTTCTGCTTGCAGTATTTGTTGAGGCGGTTGAAAACAATTGGATGACACTCAGCAGTGTTCGTACCGATTAAAAAAGCGCAATCGGTTTGTTCTAAATCTTCGTAGCAACAGGGAGGACCATCAGCGCCAAAACTCTGTATGTAACCAGATACCGCGGACGACATGCACAGGCGAGAATTGGCATCAAAGTTATTCGTCCCCAAACACCCCTTCATGAGTTTTTGTGCGATGTAATAGTCTTCGGTCTGAAACTGACCGGAACCATACATGCAAATTGCATCAGCCCCTTGAGTCAGGCGAACTGTTTGAATGCGATTGACGATTTTTTCTAGTGCTTCTTCCCAGCTTACCTGGCGGAACTCTTCATTGAGCGAGTCTCTCACCATTGGATAGCGTAAGCGGCTTTTGGCGATCGCTTCTGCTATTGTCGCGCCTTTGACGCACACCATTCCTTGACTGGAAGGATGGGCTTTATCCCCTCTCACTTTCCAGACTGGATTCCCTTGACTGTCTCGATTGGTCGCTTTGCCAGCAGCGGCTGGGGGTGAGACTTCTAAGCCGCAGCCGACACCACAATAAGGACATAGGGTTTTGGTGGAGTCAGTCATGACAGTGTTACCGCAATTTTTTCGTTAATGGGCTACAGATTTAAAGTTGGAGAATTATTAGAAGCTCTTTCAGTAAATTTGATAAATTTGACAGTTTTTCAGCACTTTAAACCACGATTCTACATTACCAGACAACATACCCACGTTTGAAATTTTAGTCTGTAGAAAATGTTACACAAATACCGTTTTCAAGAGTAAAATTGTCTGAAAGTTCTGACATAGTCAAAATCGAAATAGCTCGAACAGATCCTATTTAATTTTGATATCCAGATATACTATTTACCTCAATCAGTCCTAGTAAAAATTATAACCGTAGATAGAAGCAAACAAATATAGTATTTTAAAGAACTTTTAGCGATTGCTGTGATTGATAATTGGTAATTGGTAATTGGTAATTGGTAGTTGGCAACTGATAACTTTCTTTTATAAGCGTCGTTGGGTGCTAATAATAGAAAACTAGGATAACGCAGTTTAAAATTTACCTGCGTTATCCCGTATAAAGATTAGGTAGGTGGAATGCAGCAAGAGATTTTATTCTAATTCCTCTGCCAATATAGAACTACTTGGTAGCGCGTGTTCTGGTGTATCTGTTGCAGCAGTAGCCTCATAATCTTCAGCAAAAGAGCCTTTTGGTTCCTTCAAGAAGAAGGCGCACAAGCTAGCACAAATTAGAGCAGCAATTCCCATTGTGGCAAACAAAGTACGGGCATTGGTCAGGCTGAGAATTGTTAAATAAATTACCCCACCAAAGTTACCATATGCTCCGACGTTACCAGAAATTTGTCCGGTAATTTCTTTTTTAATCAGAGGTACGATCCCGTAAGTTGCACCACAACCAGCTTGAGCAAAGTAAGCAGAGAGCATTGTCACGGCGATCGCTAGTGGTAAAGCCCAGCTCCCATTAATTTCATAAGCGAGTAAGTAGCTAATCCCAATTCCAACCGAAATAACTGTCATCGTCCATTTGCGCGAACCTAATTTATCAGAAATTAAACCACCACTAGGACGAGAAACTAAGTTTAAGAATGGATAGCATGAGGCAATAATACTTGCCATATGATGATCCAAGCTAAAAGTTGTTTCAAAGAAGATTGGGAGCATAGAAACTGCTGCCAATTCCGAACCAAAATTTGTGACGTAAGTAAATTCGAGTAAAGCGACTTGACGAAATTGATAGCGTTCGGATGCAGAGTAGATTTTTTGTCCGGTTAATAACTCTTTATTGACGCGCCAAGCTTGATAAGTTTGGTAAGCATACAATCCTAATAGTCCAATCCAAACAATATACATTTGGCTTTGGCTGAGGAAGTGAATTTTAGGTTGAGCCAAACGCCAAGCTAACAAACCAAGAGCGAAAATCAAACCGAAATTTGACAGCAGCATGGCATAAAAACTGCCTTTGCTGGTGACTTCCATCGCGCCATTTTTCTTAGGACGCTTGTAAACTTTACCGCTAGGAGTATCTTGGACAGTATTGAAGTAGATAACACCGTAAATTGCAGCAACAATACCTGTAAAGGCAACTGCCAAACGCCAGTTAGATGCACCACCTGCAACAAAGCCAGTAGCTACTGCAAGAATTGGGAGAGCAAATTCAGCACCAAAAGCCCCAAAGTTACCCCAGCCGCCATACACACCTTGAGCAATACCAATATCTTTGGGCGGGAACCACTCAGACACCATGCGAATGCCGATGACAAATCCAGAACCGACAATCCCCATCAACAAACGACTCCATACCAATTGGTTGAAATCGTGAGACATCGCTGTTGCCATACAAGGAACTACAGCAAACATCAACAGAAAAGAGTAGGTAATTCTTGGACCAAACCGATCCAGCAGCATACCGATAATAATACGAGCTGGAATTGTCAGTGCTACGTTGCAGATGAGGAGAGTTGTTTTTTGGGGATCGCTTAAATGAAGTTCTTTCTGAATTAATCCGGCAAAGGGTGCAAAGTTAAACCAACAAACGAAAGTTAAAAAGAAAGCAAACCACGTTTGATGTAAGATGCGATAGCGACCCTGGAATGAAATTAAGCCTTTGAGCATGAGATGACTTCCTAAGTCAAAAGAAGAGGAATTGCAAAAGTTGTGCTGTTAGCAATTCTGTGAATTGCCTCAAGAGTGTTGTAAGAGCTATTGGGTTCTATAAGTCTGAATTAGGCTATCTTTTACCAGTTTGAAAAAGTTCTATCAGTGTCGAAAATATTGGCGAACCATACCGTAAACATTTGCTGGCTTGACTTTTTATTTGCACAAATTACATCCATAACACTGATAGAAAAGTGATTGTGTCTGAATTTTTAATGGCACTTTCAATACTGGTTACTACTCTAGATTGGATTACTAAAGCCAGAAGTTTCGTATATTTTGTAACGAAATTACATTAATTATGAAATAAACGCATAGTGTTCATGCATTTTCATGCATATTTACCACCCAAAGACAGATTGCAAAAAAATAGCGATCGCCTAAATGTCGGAGCGATCGCCGTTTTCAGCTATCAGTGATTAGTGACTGGTGACTAGAATATAGTCCAGCCACTCTCTACTCCACATGGGCATGACGATGATATAAAAAGTCGAGGATGTGGTTGCGCAGTTCGTAGTAACGGGGATCTTCGATGATACGGGCGCGTTGGCGCGGACGAGGGAAGGGAATCTCCACAACTTCACCAATCGTTGCCGAAGGACCGTTGGTCATCATGATCGTTCGATCGGATAAAAATAGGGCTTCGTCAATGTCGTGCGTGATCATCAACACGGTGACGCGGTGTTCTCGCCAAATTGTTAGCAGTTCTTCTTGGAGTTCCTCTTTGGTAATGGCATCCAGCGCCCCGAAAGGTTCGTCGAGGATCAGGATTTGGGGACGAATAGCTAAAGCACGGGCGATCGCCACTCGTTGTTTCATTCCTCCAGATAGCTGACGCGGCTTTTTATCGGCAGCTTCCGTCAGTCCTACCATTGCTAAATGCTCTTTAGCGAGCGCTTTTTTCTGCGCCGCCGGCATATTGGGATGGACGGCATCAATGGATAGATAAACGTTATCAAACGCCGTCATCCAAGGCAGCAGGGAGTAATTTTGAAACACCATCATCCGTTCCGGTCCTGGTTCGGTGACGCGATCGTTTTGCAGCCGAACTTCTCCCGTAGTCGGTTTGTTAAATCCTGCCACCATGTTTAGCAGGGTAGTCTTGCCGCAGCCAGAGTGACCGATCAGACAGATAAACTCACCTTCGCAAGCTGTGAAATTAACATCTTTTAAAACTGTGTAAGGACCATTTTTTGTAGGATAGACCTTGGAAACATCCTCTATAACTAGAAATGGTTCGCGAGTTTGATTTTGAGTGACTTGGACTAAAGATTGAGTTTCTCTAATTTGCATGTTTCTTGAGGGAGTAGGGAGTTGTAGGGGCGGGTTTACCAAGAGTTTTTACTACTATCAGAGATTTCGCGTGAACCCGTCCGTACACAGGAGTAGTTGGTAATTGGTAGTTGGTAATTGGTGGTTGGTAATACCCATTACCCATTACCCTTTTTTAAACAGTGACTATAGGATCGATCGCAATTTCTTCGACGCGGATTTGGTGTTTGATTTCCAAACTGTTGAGGTAGTCAATCGGGCGATCGGGATAGAGAATTTTGCCGTCAAATAGCTTGATGGGTTGGGGATCGTGTCCAATGTCCATAAATCCAAGTTCGCGGGCGGCGATGCCAAATACATCGTTACGGCTGACGCGATCGAGGACTTCCACCCAGTTTTTCGGAAATGGAACTAATCCCCAGCGTGCCAACTGAGTCAAGATCCACAGCAGATCGGTGCGATCGCGATAGTTGGCTTTGTCTACGTGGAATTGGTTGAAATGCAATAGTTGTTGGGGTGCGGAACCGTCGCCGCGATTGTAGGGATCGAGGAACCCAGGACGGGTGTAAGCGGGATCGGAACCGACGTATTCCGGTCGGCAGAGTAATTCGAGAATTTCTTCCCGATGGCGGCGATCGTCGCAGTAGTCGCAAGCTTCTAATAAGGCTTTAACTAGGGCAACGTGGGTCTGTGGATATTGGTTTGCCCATTCTTCCCGCACGCCTAAAACTTTTTCTGGATGTCCCGCCCACAAGTCTAAATCGGTGGCAACGACAAATCCTAATTCTTCGTAAACGGCACGGGAATTCCAAGGTTCGCCAACACAATAACCGTCGATGTTTCCAGCTCTGAGATTAGCTACCATTTGCGGTGGCGGAATCACCGTTAAGCTGACATCTTCATCGGGATGAATGCCACCACTCGCCAACCAGTAACGCAGCAGCAAGTTGTGCATTGAGGCTGGGTGTACCATACCGAAGGTGTGGACGGTATCGGAGTCAGAAGCGATCGCGGCTTTTAAGTCGGCTAGGGTTCTAACTCCTTGCTCGAAAAACTTTTTGCTCAGCGTAATGGCGTTACCGTTACGGGAAAGAGTCAGGGCGCTGACGATGGGGATAGGAGTTTTACCACCCGCCCCTAAAGTCATGGCTAAGGGCATTCCTGCAACCATTTGGGCAGCGTCTAAGCGTCCCGTACCTACCCCCTTAGCGATTTCCTTCCAACTCGGTTCGCGGCTGAGGGTGACATCGGTTAAGCCGTATTTAGCAAAGAAGCCTTTTTCTTTGGCGACTAGCAACGGGGCGCAGTCGGTCAGCGGAATAAAGCCGATTTCTAAATTGACTTTTTCTAAGCCATTGCCAGCAACGACGACGTGTTGTTTTGCTTTGCGCTGCTTGATGCGTTTTTGTTGGTTGAGGAAGTAAATCAGCTCGTTACGCATAGCGTAGTAGCTGGGATGATTGACAACTTCCATCCGCTGACGGGGACGGGGAATGTTGACATCCAGAATTTGTCCGATTTGTGCTTCAGGACCGTTGGTGAGCATGACAATGCGATCGCTCAGCAGCAAGGCTTCGTCTACGTCGTGTGTCACCATCACGCAGGTAACGTGACTTTCTTCGCAGATTTTCATCAACTGTTCTTGTAAACCGCCCCGCGTTAAAGCATCTAACGCCCCAAAGGGTTCGTCGAGTAGCAGCAACTTAGGACGAATTGCCAAAGCACGGGCGATCGCCACCCGTTGTTTCATTCCTCCAGAAAGTTCGCCCGGACGCTTATCTCTAGCGTGACGCAAGCCGACTAAATCGATGTGATGTTCGACAGTCGATCGTCTTTCTGCCTTGGTTTGATTTTTGTAAACTTCATCAACCGCCAGCGAGATATTCTCGTACACTGTCATCCAGGGCAGTAGAGAGTAGTTTTGAAATACCACCATGCGATCGGGTCCAGGTTCTTTTACCTGCCGTCCTTCTAGAATTACACCACCACGACTAGCACGGTCTAGACCAGCAATAATATTTAGTAGCGTAGATTTGCCGCAACCAGAGTGACCGACTAAGGAAATAAACTCACCCTGTTTAATTTTTAATTCAATATTTTTCAGTGCCGTATAGGTACTACCATTTGGCAATGAAAATATTCTATCAACGTGGTCAACTTCAACAAAAACTGACATGGTAATTGGTAGTTGGTAATTGGTAGTTGGTAGTTGCTAATTGCTAATAGTTGATTGCTGATTGCTATTAACTATTAACCATTAGCTATTAGCTAGTTTTGTTCTTCTGGAACGACTTTACTAGCAATGAAAGCCACTAATCTGTCTAATAGCAGACCGACAACACCAACATAAATCAGTGCGATGATGATTTGACTTAATAAAGAGCTGTTATAAGCATCCCAGATAAAAAAGCCGATGCCGACTCCACCAACTAACATTTCTGCGGCAACAATTGCTAACCAAGATAAACCGATCCCGATTCTCAAACCTGTAAAGATGTAAGGCACGGTGGCGGGAAACAGAATTTTAAAGAAATATTTTTTTCCTCTGAGTTTGAGAACTCTGGCGACGTTGCGATAATCTTGAGGCAGTTGTTGTACGCCCACTGTTGTGTTGATGATGATGGGCCAAATTGCTGTAATGAAAATTACAAAAATTGCGGAGGGATTGGATTGTTGTAATGCTGCTAACGATAATGGCAACCATGCCAAAGGTGGAACGGTTCTAAGAACTTGAAAAATCGGGTCTACAGCGTTGTAAACAAATTCATTCGAGCCAATTAGAATTCCCAGAGTAATTCCGACAATAGCTGAGAGGGAAAAACCGATTGCGACCCGTCCCAAACTAGCCAGAATTTGTAATGCTAATCCCTTATCTGTCCCGCCATTATCAAAGAAGGGATTGATGATGTAAGGGTCCCATGTTTCTTGAATTACCTCGATCGGCGAAGGCAAAGCAAGAATCCCACTCATTGTAAGTAACTGCCAAATCAATGCAAAAATGGCGATCGCCACGATGGGCGGAATCACTTTTTTAGCGATAAACTTGGCGATCGCTTTCTGCTGTAAACTTTTTCTCGAACGATCTAACGTTGCGGTCATGCTCCTCCTATGCTTCTACGTTTATATAAAGAATTGCGGGAGTCGGGAGTCGGGAATTGTAGAGACGTTACATATAACGTCTCTACAGGAGTTCTTCTTTCCCTAGCCCATCATTAAGCTTTCTTAATCTTTAGACTCTTCAAATAAGCTTCGGGATTAGCCGGATCGAATTTGACTCCATCAAAGAAAGTTTCCACACCACGGGAAGAACTCTTAGGAATCTCTGCATCTGGTACGCCAATTGCTTTAGCAGCTTCTTTCCATAGATCTTCGCGATTTACCTGGTCTACGAGTTTCTTCGTGTCGGTATTTGCCGGAATATAACCCCAGCGAATATTTTCCGTCAAAAACCACAGGTCGTGGCTCTTATAGGGATAGGAAGCATTGTCTGCCCAGAACTTCATTTTGTGGGCGTAGTTCTCTTCTGTACGACCGTCGCCGTAGTCAATGTTGCCCTTAGCTCGCTCGATAATATCTTTAGCTGGGACTCTAAACCACTTCTGCTGGGAAACGATATTCACCATCTCCTCTTTGTTTTCTGCTTTTTCACACCATTGTTGGGCTTCTTGTACTGCCATCAATAATGCTTTCGCCGCATTGGGGTTCTTATCTACCCAGTCAGCCCGCATTGCAAAAGCTTTTTCTGGGTGGTCGTTCCACAACTCTCCAGTTACCAAAGCTGTATAACCCCGCTTTTGGTTCACGAGTTGAGCATTCCAAGGTTCTCCGACACAGAAAGCTTCCATATTGCCCACTTTCATGTTGGCGACCATTTGCGGTGGTGGAACGGGGACGACCGAAACATCAGAGTCAGGATTAACACCACCAGCCGCTAGCCAGTAACGAATCCATAAGTCGTGTGTCCCGCCAGGAAAGGTCATGGCTACCTTGAGATCTTTGCCAGCAGCTTTAGATTTAGCGAAGGCTTCCTTGAGTGGCGTGCTTTCCTTAGCTACCTTTAACTCCTTGTAAGTTTCAGCAACAGAAATTGCCTGACCGTTGGTATTCAACCTTGCCAGAATGTACATGGGAACCTTTTTACCCTCAGTAATCGTTCCCAAGCTCATTAGGTAAGGCATTGGCGTAAGGATATGTGCCCCATCAATCCCACCACCACCAGAACCTAGTGTTAAATTATCGCGGGTGACGGGCCAAGAGGCTTGCTTTTCCACCTTCACATCAGTCATGCCGTATTTGGCAAAAAGTCCCTTTTCCGCAGCAATAATCAAGGGTGCAGAATCAGTCAGGGCGATAAAGCCTAACCTTGCTGTAGTCGTCTCCACTTTGGGAGCGTCGGCAACGGGACTAACATTAGCTGTCGAACTGGTATTCGTAGTAGAGGTATTGTTACTTGCCGTGTTGCTTGAACTACAGCCGTGAACTAAAGCTGAACCTGCCGCTGCTGCACTTGTGGTAATGATGAATTGCCGTCTTGTAAACTTGGTCATTCTTGAAGTGGTAATTGGTAATGAGTAATTGGTAATTGGCGAGAGGTAGATTTTGACTTTTGACTTCTTTCCCTAGCCTCTAGCCCCTATTGCAACTTCTTGCCTCGGTCTAGCGCCGAAATGCTCGACGAGTAAATTGCGCAATACTGGCTGCAAATCGTCGCAGGGAATTCCCTTCGTGATGCAGCTACCTAAATGAGCATCCTTGCCGACTTTGCCACCCATGTAGATATCAACACCTTCTACAGCTTTGCCATCTTTACGGACTTTGGTTCCCATCAGTCCAATGTCCGCTACCTGGGGTTGTCCGCAGGAGTTAGGGCATCCCGTCCAGTGAATGCGGACTGGTTGAGTAAATCTTAGTTCTGCCTCTAGCGCCTTAATTGTTGCCAGCGCTCGATTTTTGGTTTCAATCAAGGCAAAGTTACAGAACTGAGCGCCCGTACATGATACGAGTCCTCGGGTTAGCGTTTCGGGTTCTATGGAGAAGCGTTGTAAGAGTGGTTCCGCCAGGAAGGTTCCGAGACGCGAATCGGGAATGTTGGGAATAATTATGTTTTGTTCTACAGTCAGGCGAATCTCACCACTACCATAAACTTCTGCCAACCGCGCTACTTCAAACATATCTTGAGCGTAGAGCCGTCCGACAGGAACGTGTAAGCCGATGTAGTTTAGTCCTGGCTGTTTTTGAGGGTAGACGCCAATGTGGTCGCGTTTTTCCCAGTCAATTTCGTCTTTAGCGGCTGCCGATCGCAAAGATTTACCCATTCGGGTTTCTACAGCTAGACGGAATTTTTCCATCCCCCACTCGTCAATCAACCACATCAAGCGAGCTTTTTGTCGATTGGCTCGCAGTCCATTATCTCTATAAACTTCCAAAACTGCTTTGCATACAGCAACTACATCTTCTGGTGCTACCCAAGCATCTAAAGGAACCGCCGCCTCGCAACGTTTAGCAGAAAAGAAACCACCAACTAGGATATTAAAACCAAATTCTTTTTCCTGACTCTCCTGTACGGGCGCACAGCCGTGCGCCCCTACCGACTCCCGACTCCCGCCCTTAAACGCCGGAACAAAAGCAAGATCGTTGATCTCTGCATGGACGGAGTTATCGCGACCACCAGTAATGGCAATATTAAATTTTCGCGGTAGGTTGGTGAATTCTGGGTTTCCTTCACCGTAATTGGTGATTGCGTCTTGCACTTGATGCACTAAGTCTCGCGTGTCAAATAACTCTTCGGTATCGAGTCCTGCTAGCGGATCGCCAGTAATGTTACGGACGTTATCCATCCCCGATTGGATGCTGGTTAATCCCACAGCAGCAAACTTTTGAAAGATCTCTGGCAAGTCTTCAATCCGAATGCCCCGCAGCTGAATATTCTGTCTGGTAGTGATGTCTGCGCTACCGTCATCGCCATAGCGTTGCAGGACTTCACCCAGGACTCGCATCTGATGGGTGGTGATAATGCCATTAGGCATCCGCAGCCGCATCATGAATTTACCTGGAGTGACTGGACGAAAGAACACGCCTAGCCACTTAAGGCGATGGTCGCGATCTGTTTCATCCATTGCTTCCCAACCAATAGAGGCAAATTGCTCGATCTCTGCTTTAACCGCAAGACCATCTTTCTCTGCCTTAAATTTTTCAAATTTATTCAGACTTGCCTTGGAGGTTGCTGCGTCCGTCATATGGCTTTATTCCTGTTATCTGCTATGTCCGTGCCACTACCAGCACTTATGTTGAAAAAATCAAAAATTCCGCTAGTTCTAAGTTTCTGTCATCTGTTAGATTTTGTTACAACCTGCTGTCCGTTGTCTTCCTTGGCAAAATCTTCTTTTCATCGGTATGATGGGCGTTCGCGACGCACCTTCTTTTCGTTTGAGGTTGGAATCAGACAAGACACCACGCAGTTATTTTAAAATGGCTTTAAAATGGCATCATATGAAAAGTCATCCCTGTATTTTTGATACATTCGATACTTTGCGATCGCCTTCTGTACGATTAACCCTCCGAATTTGAGCAACAACCCCAGTCTTTGCAGTCTGAATATTTGATGGATCGCAGTTCGATCGAGTGCCAACCCGTGTTGCTTGCTCGTTAAAAACTAACTTACGCGGATTTTTCCTACCAATTCGTAACTTAAGTAACAAATCATTGCTTTTATTGAACTTTTTGCATCATTTCTATGCAGATATGACATAGAAATCGGTACAAAGACGGATGTAGCATGTCTCAATTAGGTCAGACTGAAATCAGTTATCAGTTGTTAGCGATCGGCGAACGGGGTGTGGGAAATTGGTAGTTGGTAATTGGTAATTGGTAATTGGTAGTTGCTCCCTCAGCTCTCTTCCCTGCTCCCTGACAATTATCTAATTCAAATCGCAGTAATTTAACCGTGAATTTACAAACTGCTAATTTGTTAGAACAGGCACAACTCGCCCACGCTGCTTCTAACTGGGCGTTGCTACTCCAATGCCTTCAGCAACTTATGGCGGAAGTTGGAAGTCGGAAGTCGGAATTCGGAAGTGAATTTTCTCCCTCAGCTTCCTCAGCTTCCTCAGCTTCCCCAGCTCTCTTCTCGCCGACTCCCGACTCCTCTGTACGGGCGCACAGCAGTGCGCCCCTACCGTCTCCCCTAACATGGGCAATCGATATTTTGACGTGGGGAGATTTTCATCAACGGTGGGATGTGGCAAAGTTACTGCCTAAATTCGGACGAGAGGCGATCGCATCTTTATTGGAGATTTTGGCAGATGAAGATGCGGATGAAGAATTGCGCTGGTTTGCCGTGCGGAGTTTGGGGACTTTTGACGATCCAGAAGCGATCGCCGCTTTGGTAGAGTTGTTGCAAACATCAGCAAATCCAGAAGAACAGGGAATAGCAGCCGCAGCTTTAGCAGAAATTGGCTCGAATGCTGTATCTGCAATTACAAAGTTGTTAGAGCGAGAGAATACCAGAGCGCTAGCTACGCGATCGCTTGCCTATATTCGTACTAAAGAAACAATCGAGCCTCTACTCAGCGTTGTGCGAGACTCAGATGTGGAAATTAGAGCGATCGCGATCGAAGCTTTGAGTAGCTTTCACGATCCTAAAATTCCCCCCATTTTAATTGAAGCTTTAAGCGATTTGAGGGCAAAAGTGAGAAAAGAAGCCGTTACTGGCTTGAGTTTTCGCCCCGATTTACGTGAAGAATTGAATTTAGTCGATCTCTTGCTGCTGAGATTGCATGACTTCAGCATAGATGTTTGTCTAGCTGCTGCAAACGGTTTAGGTAGATTAGGAACGGATCGAGCTGCAACAGGTTTGTTCCGAGTCTTGCAGTCTCCCCATACGCCGAGCGCTTTACAGATAGAAATTGTCTTAGCTCTAGGCAGAATTGCAACCTCAGCTAGTCTGGAATATTTACGGCAAGTTTTCGAGCCAATAACTTCAATCGCAATTTGGCAAGAAACAATTCATGCTTTAGGACGAGTCGAACAGTTAAGTTTAAAGCCACAAGCAGCAGAGATTTTACTCGAATTGCTGCGTACCAATCGCTTAGCAGCACAACATGCCAAACTCAAGCAAGCGATCGCTTTGTCTTTAGGTCAATTGGGTGAAATGCAAGCAATTCCATCGCTAATTCAATTACTAGCAGACTCAGATCTTGCCGTCAAATTGCACGCGATCGCTGCTCTCAAACAGTTAAATTCTACTGCTGCCTATCAGCAGTTAACTCAACTTGCTGCTGATGCTAACATTTCACCGCAACTACAACAGGGAGTGGCGATCGCTTTGCGAGAATGGGATCTTAATTCTTCTTTTTAAGTAAATATTTACCCCACTCTACAGCAATCGGGATCTCTGTAAAGGGAATCCGCACGGTATCTTGTGAATCTTGCATGATAAATTCTAGCGCGATCGCTTTCCCTTTATTTGGTGGTGTCTCCAACGCTACTGGTTTTTCCTCTACTAGTAAGTGAATTTCTTGTACCCGATCTAAAGAAAAAGTTTTCAGGTCAATGGGTCCCGTGCGTGTTGGTTTTCCCCAAGTTAATTCGTTCCCATTCTGCCCCAAAACCGCATAAATATCGTATTTTGACTTTTCAAATTGTTTTGCCCAATTTTGGTAGGCTTCTACTTTTTGAAATTCGTTTCTTCCCTGCCAAGCTAACCAAAAAAATAATCCTAGCAGTGGCAACCAAATCAAACCACGTTCCATTGTTTTACTGAGTAGCTATCCTTCTCTAATTATAGAAATTGCTATGGTAGTTCTATTTCATCAGTAGGTAAGCTACTTGATTTTGTGCGAAGTTTTTGTTACTATCTATCTCATAATGGAAACATATTCAGATTTTTAAAAATTGCAAATATTACCATTGTAATATAGGTATTATAAAACAAAGCTCGGAAGAAATAAAGTAGTTGGTACTAATTAACGCTTAATTCTTCGCAATTCGCAACTAAAACAACAATGACAAAGTAATAATTACGAATTACGAATTATGAATTAACCATGCAGTGCCTTAAACAGAGCATCTGTCAACTCAACAGCTTGCTTGGCTCGTTCTGGGGCTGTTGCACTAGCATCAGTTGCGGCTAGGGCGATCGCGGCAATGTATTCGCGTTTAGTCAATCCTTTATCCAACATGGTTGGGTCTGTAGGATGGGCAGGCGCATTAGCATCATGAGCAGACATAAATCTAACCCTCCGGTATTACAGGTAGCACGAAGTCAATATATACTGCGTTGGCTACCATTTGTCATATCAAACGAGGTTGTTGCCAACCGATCGCTCACAGCTTTTCGAGGAGAGCAAAGACAACCCGTGCTTGATTTTCCGCCGCGATCGCAAAAAATGTGCCGATTTGCGTTGCTGCTGCCTCTTCGCCACCACCCGCTAAATCGGAAACGCTTCTGACGGCAATAAAAGGGACGTTATTAGAATAGGCTACCATTGCCGATGCGGTGGTTTCCATATCGACAACTAATACATCCGTTTCAGCGTTACGGTTGCCTTGTTCGTCAAAATTGAGAGTTGTCGCTAGAAATCTACGATATTGGGCGTTGTCAACAAATGTAGGTCCGGCGACCCCATTTTGACCGACGATCAGTTGAGGTGGTGGATCGATCGGCGTAGTAGCGCAATTTCCCGCCTGGTCAACTTGAGGACAATCCAATAACTTAACTTCCAGCTGACTTGCTTTTTTAAACATTGCCTCATCCACCGTAAACCAAAATTTTAAGTCCTGATCTGTCTCTGGATTTACAGATGCACCTGGGAATGGAACTTGACGGATGATTTGTTCGTTGTTCTGGTTGAAATAAAATTGTGGTGCGCGATCGGAACTGACATTTGTATTGCGTAAAAAAGCATTCTTAGCATCTGGTTGAAAGATTCCTGCTGGGTTAGCTTGCCCTGGTTCTGATGCTTGTCCTAGTAAAAAATTGCAAGTCTTAGCTTCCTCTAAGGGGTCTTGCAAGACGTGATTGAGCTGAAGTCCAGGTGAGAAAGCACACGGTACAATTTCTGCCGTGTTATTGAAATACGTCTCTTGGGGGAAAGCCCACCGTTTGGGGATCGTCACCGAACCGATGGGTGTCTCGTTCGGGGTATTAGGGTCGTCGTCGTTTGCCCCAACCCCACCAACTCCACCAGCGATCCCGCTAAAAATCACTTTCGAGACGTTAAATTTGTCTAGCGTTAATTGCGTCACCATTGTAGCGTTGACAATACTAATATTAGTCAGCACGACAACGACATTCTTACCGCGCAATTTTCCCTTACTAAAGCGATGTCCGTTAATATTTAGACAGCCATCGAATTTATTTTGACCGTCATTCAAACGCATTTCATCAATAAATCGATCTGCCTCACCAGAAAATGCCGAAACGAGAGCAATTCTGGGAACTGTATCAGTATTAGCTTTACACTCCCCTTGAATCGGTGCGGCTTGAGTGGTGCTGACGGGTAACTGAGACGCAAAAGAGAGCAAAACAGGCAGTTGCCACCAACGCAATCTGCTAATAGTTGTATTCTTGCTAAATTTCATGGTTTTGCTCTCCTACCCTCTTGTTGTAACGCTAGGTCATTAGGATAGTAGTATTGGCAACCACGCAAAATGGTAGTATTTGCAACTTAACTATTAGTTAGAATCAAACATTGTATTTTGTCGTGAAACTATAGAAAAGTTGACTTATTTGTCAGTGCTTGCTGTAAAAAGCGGGAGTCGGTAGGGGCGCACAGCGGTGTGCCCCTACATGTGCGCCCGTACAGGGGAGTCCGGAGTCAAGAAACAGATTTTGATACCTATTCGATCGCATAATCAGTGCTAGCGCGCGGGAACGTTGCAACGATTGACGATCGCCGGATTCGCGCGACTCCCTTTAGTTTGCAGATCTGCTAGCGTACTTCCGAGTAGATACAGTCCACCACAAAGCATGGGTAAACCGATGAGTACAGTTAGCCCAAAAACGAGTATTTGACTTGAATCTGATTCAGTTACAACTTGGCGATCGCTAGAAGTTCGATCGCCACTTAAGGGTTTCCCACAAACACTACAGCAATTAGAACGAGTTCCTGCATGGTGAGAGCGTTGCACAGTCACTGCTAAAAGCTGTTCTCCCAGAGTTTTTGCCATAACACAGGGGTAAGTAATAAGTCGTAAGTCGTAAGTAAAAAAACACTTACGGCTTACGATAACTGATAACTGACTACTGATAACTGATTAAGTAATCACAGTTGGTTTCGACATTTCAGTATGTTCGCGAATTTGAGCAACTTCCTGGGCGATCGCAATTGGTTCGGCTAGCGCTTGTTGTACCTCTAGATCTTGTTTGCTAGAGTCACCTTCATAACTTTCAAAGTAAACCCGTAATGTTGCTCCTTGGGTTCCTGTACCGGAAAGGCGGAAGACGATCCGAGAACCGTCAACAAAACCAATCCGCACACCTTGTTTGCTGCTGATACTACCATCAATCGGGTCGGTGTAGCTGAAATCGTCTCCATATTCGACTTCATATTGTCCGTAACGCTTACCTTTGAGTGTGGGGGCGACAGAACGCAGCTTTTCCATTAAGGTATTGGCGCGATCGCTATCTACTCCTTCATAGTCGTGGCGCGAGTAATAATTGCGTCCGTATGTCTGCCAGTGTTCGCGCACGATGTGTTCTACCGATTGTTGGCGCACGGCAAGGATATTCAACCAAAATAACACCGCCCACAGCCCATCTTTTTCGCGAATGTGGTTGGAACCCGTACCAAAACTTTCTTCCCCGCACAGGGTGGCTTTGCCTGCATCGAGGAGATTGCCGAAAAACTTCCATCCCGTCGGAGTTTCGTAACAATCAATTCCCAATTTAGCCGCTACGCGATCCGCCGCTTGACTTGTGGGCATAGATCTTGCGACTCCAGCAAGTCCTGAAGCATAACCAGGGACTAACTTAGCGTTGGCTGTCAGCACTGCTAAACTATCGCTAGGGGTGACGAAGAAATGTTTGCCCAAGATCATATTGCGATCGCCATCTCCATCGGAAGCAGCACCAAAGTCAGGCGCATTATCTCCAAACAGAATTTCTACGAGATCGTGGGCATAGACTAAATTCGGGTCTGGGTGTCCGCCGCCAAAATCTTCTAAAGGCGTACCGTTGACTACCGTACCTTGCGGTGCGCCCAAGCTTTGCTCGAAAATTGCCCGGGCATAGGGACCCGTGACTGCGTGCATGGAATCAATGCAGATGCGTTTACCAGAGGTGAGAAATTGACGAATGCGATCGAAATCAAATAGCGACTCCATCAGTTTTTGGTAGTCTTGAACTGAGTCGATAACTTCAACCGTCATCTCTCCCAACCGAGACTCGCCTAACGTGTCTAAATCGATATCTGGTGCATCCAGAATTTTGTAGCGATCGATTGTTTTACTACGGGCATAGATTGCCTCAGTCACCTTTTCCGGTGCGGGTCCACCGTTGCCAGTGTTGTATTTTACGCCAAAGTCCCCATCTACCCCACCTGGGTTGTGGCTGGCAGAGAGAATAATTCCACCCAGGGTTTTGTATTGGCGAATAATACAGGAAGTCGCAGGAGTAGAGAGAATGCCGCGATGACCGACCTTAATTCGGCTAAAACCATTCGCAGCAGCCATTTTCAAAATAATTTGGATCGCTTTTCTGTTGTAGTAACGACCGTCACCACCCAAAGCTAAAGTTTGTCCCTGACAACCTTCGAGACTATCGAAGATGGATTGGACGAAGTTTTCTAAATAGTGGGGTTGCTGAAACACTTTGACCGCTTTTCGCAAACCAGAAGTACCTGGCTTCTGGTCGGTAAAGGGAGTAGTGGAGACTTCAAGGATATTCATGGAATAGGTTATTGTTCCTGACCGAGCGTTTGCAACTGTAAACTTCTCAAAAAGGGCGATCGCGCTACTTTGAACTTTCGATCTATATTCGTGATTGCACTTAGCACTGTGACACTTTGCTTGAAATATCAGAATGTCTGGCGCTATTCTCACATTACCATCCTCCCTTGCCATCACTCTCAAGTCAGTTATCAGGGAGCGCACGAGCGATCGAGCAGTGAATTGCGTGGTGCGATGAAAGCTGAGAGGAAGGTGCAGAGGCGATCGCTACGCTCATGCTTCGCGCTTCGCAGCTATGAGGCAAAAGCCGATCGCGATCGCTGAAGGTATGAAAGGTTTTGCATTACCTCCAAAATCATAATTTATCGAGCTTTTTCGCACTGAATTGCCTAATGCTTTAGTTGTTGAGTTGGCAAATGCAGGTCATTTTTTTCAACCTACTTCTACTAAACGAGTTTACAAATTAAAAACCTGCCAAGCAAGCGTTCAATTCAGAAAAACAATGTGCTGTTGTCCCGCTTTCAATTTCACGATTAGAGACGTAAGTACAGACAAAAGTTGTGATCTTGATAAATCGCATCTTGTATTATTATTATGGCGAACTATTCAACCTTAAAACTTCAAGTTAAGCTTCTAAATACACAACTTGCCATGACTTTTGGTAAATAATCTATGTTAAAGAATGCTAAAAGTAGGTTGAAGCTTTTCGTGTTCCTCGGTCTGATTATTATTATTTTTACACTAAATACGATTGTTGTTAACATTCATTCTCAGGGTTCGACCAGTTTATTTGAACCATTTAAAATCGTAGTTAATTCTAGCTTTATTAGTCCGTTGGATGAGTTTTTTGGTGATGTTTTAATTGGGCGAAAAGTTTTTATTGCTAGTAACACTATCATCCGAGCGGAGCCCGACACTCGCATTTGTATTGGCGATCGGACTAATTTTCAAGACAATATTTTATTTCTAGCCCTCCGTAGAAATACGGCTCCTCCAAGTGCTTGTGCGGCAAAATCAAGTAGTACTGGCGAACGAGTGAGTATTGCTCATCAGGCAAATATTGAGAATTCACAAATTGGCAACTTCACCTTTATCGGTTTTCATACTCGCTTGCGCAACGTAGTGCTAGAAGACGGTGCTTTTGTACTACATGGTGCGATTCTGTCGAACGTGCGGATTGGCAAAAACCGTTTAGTACCAATCGGGGCAGTTATTACGACTCAAGCGCAGGCTGATGCTCTCCCACTCAAAACGGAAGCTAATTCTAAGTTTCAAGAAGAAGTATTAGAAGTCAATGCCGAGTTTGCTGAAAACTACAGCCACCTATACGAAGAAGCAGGATTTGATGCCGTAACGGGTGTTAGTACAGCACCAAAAACATCTTGGAATCCGAAACCAGTCAAACCCACGATCGGTCAGAATGTAAAACTCGATGAGTTTGCTCGCATCGTTGGAGATGTCAGGCTTGGCAATAATAGCACCGTGGGACAGCGAACTTCAATTCGTGCTGATGAAGGCACGCCAATTATCATTGGGGAGAATGCCCAAATTGAGGATCGAGTCACGTTTCATGCGCTCAAAGGTACGAGCATCCATATTGGTAAAAACTTAGATACGAGCGATAACATCGTTTTTCACGGACCTCTCGAAGTTGGCGATAATCTCACAATTGGAGATGATACTGTATTATTTCGTTCTAAAGTTGGTAATGACGTGACAATCGGCAGCGAGGCTATAGTGGTGGGCGTAACGCTGCAAAACGGCGTAAAAGTTCCCGATCGCGCTATTATTACCACCCAAAAGCAAGCAGATGCCTTAGTGCGATAGCCAAGGCTACAAATCTGACAGCGCAGAAGTCTTCCTATGTTGCAAATTCTTTCCCAGTTATTCTCGAAGCGGCGAAAGCAATTTTGGTTATCTATAGCCATGTTTATCGTAGTCGCGATCGCCATCAGTTCGATTCAAATCTCTCTAGCTCGAATAGTCACCCCTACTCATCCACTCGATTCATTAACGGCACAAGAGATTACAGCAGCCGTTGCACTCATTAAACAAAAAATGCCCCAACAGGAAATTCACTTTCCCATCGTTGCTCTGAATGAACCAGATAAAACAGAAGTCTTGAATTTCAAGCCAGGACAACCCTTCAAACGAGAAGTTTTTGCCGTGGTTTACGATCGCTCTCAAAACAAAACCTACGAAGCTGTTGTAACTTTAAAACCTAAAACTAAAGCTAAAGCTGCGGTTTTATCATCCTGGCAAGAGATTCCTGGCGTGCAGCCAGCCATCATGGAACCAGAATATGAAATAGCAGCGGCAGTCACTAAAGCCGATCCGCGCTGGCAAGCAGCCATGAGGAAGCGAGGCATTACTGACTTCAAACAAGTTGTCGTTGAAGGCTGGGCAGTAGGGCTGGTGACTGAAGCAGAAAAGTCAAGTGGGGCGCGTCTGTGTCGCACGTTATCTTACTTCAAAGGCGATCGCTGGAACTATTACGGCACGCCAATAGAGGGAGTCGTTGCAACTGTCGATCTCAATGCGAAAAAACTGGCTAGTTTTAGCGATACGGGTGTCGTAGCTCTCTCCAAGGAAAATTGGGACTACGATCGGCGATCGCTCAGTCCCCTAAGAACGGCAGCCAAGTTACTAAAAATCCTGCAACCAAACGGTCACACCTTCAAACTCAGTGGTAATGAAGTGAGTTGGCAGGGGTGGAAATTCCGCTACATGATGCATCCACGGGATGGCTTGATCCTTTACCAAGTGCAGCATGAAGACGGTCGCGAATTTCGTCCAGTTATGTATCGTGCCAGCCTATCTGAAATGGTCGTTCCCTATGGCGATCCCAATCCGCAGTGGTCGTTTCGCAATGCCTTTGATGTCGGAGAATACAATTTCGGTACGCTAACTAATACTCAGGAACTAGGCAAAGAAGTTCCTGAAAATGGGGTATTGCTAGATGCAGTGCTAGCAGACTCGCAAGGCAAACCTTATGCCATGCCTGATGTTGTCGGGATCTATGAAAAAGATAATGGCGTGTTGTGGAAGCACTACGATTATAGATCCGAACGCAAGGATGTCCGACGCGATCGCCAGCTCATTGTCACAACGACAGCAACAATTGGTAATTACGACTATGCCATCAACTGGATCTTTCACCAAGACGGATCGTTAGACGTGCGGACTGACTTGCACGGACTTGTTTTAGCCCAAGGATCGGATTCCGTCACCACTGCAAGTCGAGATAGCTACGGCAAGTTAATCGCCAAAAATATTGTCGGTGTCAACCACCAGCACTTTTTTAACTTTCGCTTAGATCTAGATGTAGACGGCGAAGCAAACATGCCGATGGAAATGACGGTTCAATCCCTACCTATCAGTGCAAATAATCCTCACGGGAATGCATTTGTTACCAAACACGTACCCTTAACATCAGAGGAAAGCGCCGTTCGGGATTTGAATATGACGGAAAACAGAGAATGGGCGATCGCCAGTACGACTCGCAAAAATCAACTCGGCGCACCCACGAGTTATATGCTCATGCCGTCTGGAAATACAGTCTTTTTTCCCCGCCAAGACGCAACAATTCGCGATCGCGCGGGCTTCGCTACTCACCATTTCTGGGTGACTAAGTATAAACCTAAAGAACTCCACGCTGGAGGAGAATATCCCAACCAAAGCAACTCCCAACAGGGCTTACCTACCCTTGTTGCGGATAATGAACCGCTTATAGGTCAAGACTTGGTAGCTTGGTACACGTTCGGTACTACCCACGTTCCTCGCCCTGAAGACTGGCCTGTTATGCCCGTTCACCATGCTGGTTTTAAGTTGATGCCCGTAGGGTTCTTCACGCGCAATCCTGCTATTAACCTACCAGAATCAACGCCCATCAATCACTCTTCCTAATTAGAACTGTTGACATAGCAGTTCTAAATGATTTGTAATAGTAGGCTTCTAGCCTGTGGCAGGCTAGAAGCTTGCTCCACCATGAATCAAATAGGATTGCTATAGTTAATGGCTCATAGTTGATGACAATTTACTATCAACTACCAACAACAGAGTTCTTGCAAAAGCGCTAGATTTTAAAAAATTTAATACTTATAGAACGCAGATGGAGTTTGAATGCGCACAAGAGAACATCATGAATGGAATTCACAACCAGGAATGAAGATTCTTTCTCACTCCCGACTCCTGTACGGGCGGGTTTTGAGTCCTGGTTTACTGCTGAGGTTGTGAATTTGTTTGCGCGCACCCGCCTCTACGACTCTTATTCTCCATCAGATCGCAATGCAGGCTCTAATATCTACTGTCCTAAACCAGCTAAATACCCAAAGATGCCGTGACCAGTCAATACTTCCATTGCAATCAAAGCCACAAAACCAATTGCTGCTAAACGCCCGTTGAGTAGTTCTGCGTACTCGGTAAAACCAATGCGAGGGGTCTCATCTACATACATTTTGGGTTCGACTGCGAAATTGTTGAGCTTTTCGCCTTCGCCAGGTGAAGTAATATATCCAGAGCGTGTCATGAGGTTGTTTTTGTCTATTTGTTACTTTGTCTTAAATAAACTTAACAAACTTTATTAAGTTTTGCAACATTTATGAACGAGAAACACACTGTATTTGTCTGTACAACCTGCGCCAGTACTTGGCAGGACGGTAAACGAGTGGGAGTGAGTGGTGGTCAAATCTTGTTCGATCGCTTAACCCAACTTTATGAAGAGTGGCAACTCGCACCAGAATTTTCTTTACAAGCGGTGGAGTGCATGAGTGCGTGTAACTCTCCCTGCGTTGTGACGTTTGCGGCAGCAGGAAAGTGTACTTACGTATTTGGGACACTACCAGCTGAAGATAGCGCTGCTGCCATACTCGAGTGCGCTAGCAAGTATCATGCTAAGAACGACGGTCTGCTGCCTTGGTCGGAGCGACCGGAACCACTGAAAAAAGGTATTGTGGCGCGAGTTCCGCCCATGAGTAGTTGAATTCTCAGGCTGGTTTCACCCCAGCCAAAGCGCCACTACCTACCCCTCATTTACAAATTAACAATTGATTTTGTAGTCAAAACTACAGTTGAAATGCGATCGATATTCTATTTGGTAAGGTAATTCAATATTGACGACAGACAAACTGCGATCGCTAAAAAGTAGCAAGTCGGAAGAACTTCTGACTTACGACTTACGACTTTCCCCCTTACCCCTACCCTTTCTATTGTGCGATTCGACAATTACGAACCAGGAGACTTTTACGACGAGCTATTCGTCACTAAAGACAAACCTCGTGCGGAGGCAATTCCACTGCTAGAAAGAATTAATTCTCTACCAGCTGGAGAATTACAACGGCGACATCAAGCAGCGCAAATTGCTTTGATGAACATGGGAGTCACCTTTAATGTCTACAGTGAGGGTGAAGGTACAGAAAGGATTTTTCCCTTTGACATCATTCCTCGCATTGTCTCAGCCGAAGAATGGCAGTCTCTAGAAAAGGGACTGAAGCAACGGATCTTTGCCCTGAACTTGTTTATCAACGATATTTATAACGAGCAGAAAATTATCAGAGATAGCGTGATTCCGAGCGAGTTAATCGAATCGGCTACGGGATTTTTAAAGCCTTGTATTGGACTAAAACCGCCTGGTGGGATCTGGTGTCATATTACCGGAACAGACCTAGTGCGCGATCGCGATGGTCGTTGGTACGTGCTAGAAGATAACATGCGCTGTCCTTCTGGCGTTTCTTACGTGCTGGAAAATCGTCGCGTCATGAAAAGCACTTTTCCCAAAGTCTTTGAGTCGATGACAATTCAGCCCGTTGAGGAATATCCCAGTCATTTACTAGAAACCCTACTCAACCTGGCTCCTCCTCAACTCTACGATCCAACGGTAGTTGTTTTAACACCAGGAATTTATAACTCAGCTTACTTCGAGCATTCCTTCTTGGCACAGCAGATGGGTGTGGAGTTGGTAGAAGGACGAGATTTGGTAGTGGCGGATGGCTACCTACAAATGCGGACTACCAAAGGCTTAAAGCGCGTTGATGCCGTTTATCGCCGGATTGACGACGATTTTATCGATCCTTTAGCATTTCGCCCCGATTCTTTATTAGGCGTACCTGGACTGATGGAAGTCTATCGTGCGGGTAGAGTGGGGCTGGCTAACGCACTAGGAACTGGTGTAGCTGATGATAAAGTCATCTATGCATACGTTCCAGCGATGATCCGCTACTATTTGGGCGAAGAACCGATTTTATCTAACGTTCCTACATACCTCTGTTGGGAACCTAATCAACAGGCTCATGTTTTGGCAAATCTCGATAAGTTAGTTGTCAAAGCAGCGAATGAATCTGGTGGCTACGGAATGCTCATTGGTTCTTCTGCCACCCCAGAACAACGCCAAGAATTTGCCGAAAAAATTAAGGCTAGTCCGCGCAACTACATTGCCCAACCAACTTTGTGTTTGTCTCGCGTGCCAACCATTCTAGAAGACCAATTTGAAGGCTGTCACGTAGACTTGCGACCGTATATCCTCTACGGCAAAGAAATTTACGTCAATCCAGGTGGACTAACCCGCGTTGCCCTCAGAAGAGGTTCTCTAGTAGTCAACTCCTCCCAAGGTGGAGGGAGTAAAGATACTTGGGTGGTATGTAAATGAGTGGATAGTGGCTGGTGGCTAGTGGCTAGATGAAGAATTCAGCTACTAGCCACCGATCGCTGATAACTGATAACTGATAACCGATTATGCTAAGCAGAGTTGCTGATTCAATTTACTGGTTAAACCGCTATGTAGAAAGGGCAGAAAATGTTGCCCGTTTTATTGATGTTAATTTAACTCTATTGTTGGATGCTCCTACTGGAGAAGCGCAGCAGTGGAAACCTTTGATTTTAACTACAGGAGATTTATCATTATTTCAAGAACGCTACGGTGAAGCGACAGCAGAAAATGTGATTCAGTTCTTAACGTTCGATCGCGAATATTCTAATTCGATCGCTTCTTGCTTGTTTGCTGCTAGAGAGAACGCGCGATCGATCCGTGAAATTATTTCCTCGGAAATGTGGGAACGGGTAAATGCATTTTATTTCCTAGTCAAGGAAGCGGCTCAATCTCATACCGTTCCTGAATGGTCGAATTTTTTTGCTGAAGTCAAGCTAGCCAGTCACTTGTTTGCTGGGGTGATGAATGCAACCATGACGCACAATGAAGGTTGGCATTTCGGACAAATTGGACGTTTGTTAGAACGAGCTGATAAAACTGCTCGAATTTTAGATGTAAAATACTATATTTTGCTACCTTCAGCTAAAGATGTGGGGACGACTCTAGACCAGTTGCAATGGATAGCATTGCTAAAATCTGCGAGTGCTTACGAGATGTATCGTAAATGGGGACGACATCGCATTGCGCCTACAGCTGTAGCGGAATTTTTGATTCTCAACCGCGAATTTCCTCGTTCGATTCAATTTTGCTTACTCCAAGCAGAGCAATCGCTACATCAAATTACTGGAACTCCCATCGGTACTTGGCAAAATCCCGCCGAACGCGCCCTCGGTCGATCGCGATCGGAATTGGAATACATCACAATTGAGGAAATTGTCAATATTGGACTGCATGAATTTCTCGATCGCATTCAGCATCAAATTAACGATGTGGGTGACAAGATTTTTACGACTTTTGTAGCGGTCGATCCTGTTTAAGCGCGTAGTGAGTCGTAGAGTTGAATTTTTGGTATAAACCTCGGCAAGCGCGATCGCCTCGCTCCTCACTTCTCGCCATTACCAATACTATTCAAATCGTAAAAGGATCGATCGCGTATCTGTGCCACTGCTTTTGATATCGTTCGGTAACAAAAGGACGGATGACAAATTTGGGAGGACAACCATCTTGTACGTCAATTCGCAAACAAGTGTAGGGGCGACGTTTTTCGGTAGCATAACCGTTGCGACCGACAAACAGATGCGATCGCGCTACTAACCTTTCTTCCGCCTCTCCTTCCATTAGATCTGTCCCCTCTTGGCGCTGGCGGCGCAAGCTGTAACCGCTTCCACCACAAACAATCCAATTGATATTGGAGTCAGCGTGTCCCGTGTCCATAGTTTTTAGGTATTCTAAACAGTGGGCGTGACCGTTTAAAACTAGATCGACAATTGGACGACCTTGGGGAAGAGAACCCACAGCCTCAGCGACTCCGTTGAGGACGTTACGCAAGCGATCGCGCACTGCTAAAGTTTGCGCTTGATGCCATTTTGTCGCCTCAGTCACGTAAGGGGGATGATGGAAGTACAGCACCCTACCCCGTACCTCATCTGTATGCCACGATTCAATTAATCGCTGTTGCAACCAATCGAGTTGTTCGGTGTCGGTGACAACTGCTTTGTTAATAGCTAATTGCTTTTCGATATCGACAATAATTTCCTCAATCTGCGACAGTTTGACTTGCAAATCGTCTAGTTGTTCTGCATCGTCGGGATCGTCGGGATTCAGTTTATCCGATGCGTCAAGAATTTGTAGCTTTTCTTGTTCTAGGCGATCGCGGCGCTGTATTAACTGCTGACGACGTGCTTCTCCCTCTGGGGTGGTTGATAGTGGGATCGGGTCGTTAAACGTGTTGGAATCTAAAGCAAAGAAATCAATTCCGCCATAGCGAAAAGTATAGTAACGATTGGGCAAGCGCGTGAAATGCCCGGGTTCGTAGCGCAAGCAATAACCCGTATCTGTTTTCGCCGTGTAGTGTCTATTTAAGTGATTATCTAATTCGCCAGGTAGTCTCAACGCTTTGAGATAATCTAAAAATGCTCGTGCATAAGCATCACCCTGTTTCGATCCGTGCCAACCTACATCAAAGTCTCTTCTAAATTTAAGCAGACGGCGCACGGGTAATGTCGTCAAAGAGATTGCGCCAAATAATAATGGCAAATTGTAATAATCGTGATTTCCCAGAACCGGGAGGATGGGTCGGCTAAAAGTCATTTGGTCGTAGGCGATCGCTTTGGGATTTTCGCCACCGACTAAAAACTCTCGATAAGGCTTGATGAAATTATCCAGATAAAACTCGCTCGATCCAACTAGATAAATGACATCGCCCGTATGTAGCATAAAACTACTGTCGGCAAGATGCGGCTGCAATAGTCCAGCTACCTCGCGTTGGGGATTATTATATCGGTGCGAACCAGTGCCAGTATCGCCGATAACTAAAAACGAAAACTCTGGATCGTCCGCTCGATAGTCTTCCAGCACTAGCCGAGTTTGGTCAATTCCTCGTCGTTGAATGACAGGATCTTGCCACCGGACTCGTTCCTTCATTCTGCTAATTTTGTCAGCGATCGCGGGATCGGACACGAGTTTCAAGGCTACTTACCTCTAGATGCTCAACTGCAAACCACAATAATCGTAATTGTAGGTCTAGTTATAGGGCATCTATCAATATGGGAATTTGGTAAATTGAGGTCATTGATGCTGACGGACAGGTAAAAGTTATCCCCTTAAATGTTCCTGCCAATGCGTTGTCGGGAATTCTGCATCGTGAGGGAATGAAAGCAGCAACGATCGAGGAAATGGAGCAAGCGATCGCACCTGGGTACGAGTGATTGGACTTGATATGAATGTCTTGCTTCGCTAACACGGGATGACGAAAGCCAGTGGCAACAAGCTTGTGAGGTAATAGAAAGCAGGCAACTGTGCTTTATCGCCAACATTGTACTGTGCGAATTAGTGTGGGTTTTGCGAGGCAACCCCTATAAATTTGGTAGAGAGGAAATTCTTAATACCTTATACCATTTCACTAAAACTATGCTATAGAAGATCCCCCCTAGCCCCCCTTGATAAGGGGGGTTAGGGGGATCTCTTTTGTCGTAGTCAAAGAGTAAATTGGTATTATGCGATCGCTCATTCCTATAGCTCCGGTAACAGGGGACGACTATTAACGTTTCCCGCATAGTTTTCGTACAGTGTCTTAACGTTATGTATGTCCTGTTAGCTGAGCAACATTGACAGGATTCATCCCTGAATCCAAAGCATGGCTGACCAAGGTGTGGCGAGTTGTGTATGGCTTGCGATAGTCAATCTGTAAGTGGGATAGTATTTTCTTCCAAGCGCGAGTTCTAAAGTTCTGGTCTTCTATAGCTTTACCTGGAGGAGAGACGAAAACTAAACCTTCTGGATCTGGGTTTGCAGGTCTACGCGCTAGTAGCATTTTCTGTAGTTTAGGAGTGAGGTTGATAGTTCTATCCTTATTACTTTTGGTAGGTCTACGATTGCCTCGGCTCAGAATTTCACCAATCCAGACAATGGAACAGTCATCTGTGAGGTGCTTCCATCGCAGTCCAATCGCCTCCCCAGTTCGGACTCCCGTACCAAACAAGAACTCGACATAGTCGGTGTAATGCGAGTAATAATGGTCTGTCCTAAACGCCTGGACGATCGCCTTAATTTCCTCTTTGCTAAACGGCTTGGGTTTCTGCTTCGGTGGTACTTTGATCCGCTTAGCAACTTCAGTCCAGGGGTTGTTAGACGCGATCGCATTTTTGGCGATCGCCCAATTCCAACAAGCCTTTAATTCTTCTAACCTCCGCTTGCATTGGTTTGGTGCTAAACCTTCGTCATTTAGATGCCGAGCAAAGCCTTCAGAGTTAGAGCTAGTAACTGATTCGGCGGCTACATCCTTAAAAAAGCATTTTAGATAGACAAGGGTAGCTCGATACTTCTCCATTGTTTTAGGTGTGACATCTTTAGCTTTTTGTTCCATGAAGCGTTCAAACAGCTTGGTAACGCTAATACTTTGATGTTGTTGGTACTCCGGTTTATATTTCCTTAAGCTTGGATCGAAGTTACCAGTCGCCATGTCGCCTTCTATTTGTCTGGCTTTTTGTTCGGCAACCACTCGATTAATCTTGCTATCGGGCAACCCAACATACAAAAAGTAACGTTTGCCGTAGTAGCTCCAACACAAACGCAGCCTGTCTTTGAACACCTGGACTGAAACCGTCCCCTTGGGTGCTTTCCTTCTTTGTTGAGATTGCGATTGAGATAACGATTGAGATAAGTGTGGGAGTTCGCTCGTCTTCTCGACAGCATTCCTAATGCTTGACATAAGGGCAATACATCTAAATTTTGTATCTCATTGTTATCTCAATTTTTGATATAAACAAGACCTAAAATGCCCCAAACTAGCACCCTTATTGAGAATGAACTAGGGATGCTACAGCTCCTCACAAACGCGAAAACCCTCTCCAATAGAGGGTTTTGACTAAAGCCCGTGATGAGGATTGAACTCATGACCTCACCCTTACCAAGGGTGTGCTCTACCACTGAGCTACACGGGCAAATTTATTCTTTTTGTGGATATGGGCCGAGCTGGATTTGAACCAGCGTAGGCATAGCCAACGGATTTACAGTCCGCCCCCATTAACCGCTCGGGCATCGACCCATTGAATCCACCGATTCACTATAGTAACATGAGTTATCTGAGATGACAAGGCTTATGTAAGCAATTCTCCAGTTTCTTGCAAAGAATGCAGACGGTGGTAAATTCCGGCGTGGTTTAATAGCTCTGTGTGGCTGCCAACTTCCGCAATCCTACCGCGATCGAGGACGACAATTTTATCTGCTTCCCGCACTGTACTGAGACGGTGGGCGATAATGATGGTAGTGCGAGTACCGAGAATCGAGCGCATGGCTAGCTGAATCGATCTCTCTGATTCGTAATCCAGGCTAGAGGTAGCCTCGTCAAAAATTAGAATATCTGGGTTTACTAACAATGCTCTAGCAATTCCTAATCGCTGTCTCTGTCCGCCAGATAAGCGCACGCCCCTCTCACCTACTACAGTAAAATATCTTTCAGGTAACTGCGCGATAACTTCATCTAAACGGGCGATCGCACAGGCTTGTTCTACTTCCTCAAAACTAGCACTACGATTGCCATAAATTAGGTTATCTATCAAACTACCATTGAATACGTCCACCTCTTGATGCACGATCGCCAATCGTCTGCGGTAAGCGGCAATATCAAATTGCCGAATATCTCGTCCATCTAGCAAGATGCGTCCTGCGTTTGGTTCAAAATAGCGATACAGTAGTTTAACCAAAGTAGATTTGCCCGAACCCGATCGCCCTACTAATGCTACTGTTTGATAAGGTTCGATCGACAAGTCAATCTCTTTCAATACCGGACGTAGCGGATCGTAGCCGAAAGTAACGCTAGCTAACTCCAATTTACCGGTAAAACGATATTGAGTTACATCAGATGAAGTCTCTAGACTGCCAGCATCTTTACCTATGGGGTGTTGCATAAACTCATGCAGTCGCATCATAGAAGCATACCGACGGGCAAAAATTTCGGCAAAGTTGCTAATCGGTTCTAACTCTGCATAAGCCATACTAGAAACAGTCAAAGTCGTGATAAAATGTCCGAGCGAAATTTGTCCTTGAATTGTGGATTTGAGCGTTAATCCCAATACGCCAAAAACGCATAATTGAATGACAGTTTTTTGCCAAGTTCCTAGTTTTACATAACCTAAATGGATGCGAAATAGTACGACCTTTAACTCGCGATTGAGGCGCTGATGCTGGCGTTTTAGTTCTAAACCCTCGGTGGCAAAAGCTTTGACTGTTTTAATGTTAGTGATAATTTCTGAAGTTCGACTTTCGGTATTTTCCATGTACCGATCGAGTCGTTCTTCTTGTTTAATCAACCGGGTTAAATCTTTGAGACTAAAACCGAGAATAACGATAAACGAAATTAGAAATAAAACAGCAATACGCCACTCAATAAACCAAATCACTACAAAAATTCCCAGAACGCGAAACAGTTTAGGAATTAACTGTCCGGCTATCTCTGGATATGTCCAAGTATGATTGCTTAATCCTCTGGCGACTCGACCGGAGATTCTACCTGGGTTATTTACATCGTAAAATTCTAACGGCAGAGTCAGAATTTTAGCAATCGCTTTTCGCGTGTGATACTGACGCGATCTCAAGGCTATATCCCAGTGAAACCAACCACTTAACCACATTTGCGTTGGACCTTTGCCAACAGTGACGACAAAAATCACACCCATCAGGACGATTAAAGATAGAAAGCGATCGCGTGGCAAATGAGTCAGTTGAGAAATGGCAGCGATTGCTTCTTGGATGGGACGATCTAAGGGGTGGTTAGACAGTACGTTTAAAATCTGTCCGATTGCATAAGGAACTACTAAATCGACAATCTCGAAAAAACAGGCTGCGGCAATGCTAAACAGGGCGATTGTCCGCCAGGGACGATAATATTTGAATAAGTCTTGAAATTTCGCCATAATGCTTGGGAGCCGAACTCTTTAGCACGGTGCTACTGGGAAACTTATACTACACTATACTACAAAAGTTAAGTTGTGGCGATCGAGCGGCAATGTTACAGGTTTGTTAAGTCAAATTGAGACTTGCTCGAAGTCAACATTGCTCCCAGTCAATATTGTGTTAGTCTACTAAAAGAAAAGTAGATTCGGTGGTAGTGTTTGTTCAATTATTCACAAGCGCCTCTCCGGAAGTACTTCGACAACACAGTGAGGGACGCAATGTCAGTATACGTAGGAAATTTGTCTTATCAAGTCGCAGAAGAAGAACTCAGCAAAGTATTTAGCGAATATGGCACCGTAAAGCGGGTGCAACTACCCACCGATAGAGAAACTGGTCGTCCGCGCGGTTTCGCTTTTGTAGAAATGGAAACAGAAGCAGCGGAAGCAGCAGCGATAGAAGCTTTAGACGGTGCTGAGTGGATGGGCAGAGAACTTAAGGTCAATAAGGCTAGACCGCGCGAAGAAAAGAGCCGTGGTGGTAGCTGGGGAAATAATCGCGGCGGTGGTGGCGGTGGTTACTCGCGCAATCGCTACTAAATTCCTTTGAGACGAAAGTAGACAGTTACAATTAGAGCAGAATTTCCAATTTCGATCGAATGCATTAGCATTTCCGACAGAACTTGCTACTGTAATTTAGCTGGATAGCTTGAAGTTCAACGTTAGTCTTGCACTCACTGTCAGGAGTGTACCAGTTTGAACGGGCAATTTAGCACAAACTCTTTTCAGAGGAAGTGCAATTGCCCGATCGTCAACGCAAGTTTAGGAGGAAATACGATGACCCAAGTGGTTGTGGGTGAAAATGAAAATATAGAATCGGCATTACGTAGGTTTAAGCGTCAAGTCTCGAAGGCTGGAATTTTCCCAGATTTAAGACGGCTGCGCCACTTTGAAACTCCAATTGAAAAGCGCAAGCGCAAAGCGATCGCCAGACGACGTAAGAGAAGCCGCTTTTAAAGATCGGTTTGTGGGGAAAATTCCAAGCGGTAGCGATAGAGAGCAACGGGGCGATCGCCCGCTTTAAAGTAATCTGGATCTTGAGCAGACAGATAAACAGCCGTAAACTGGTCGGCGACAATTTTAACAGTAGAATTGGGTACGTAGTGATATGCGGTTGTCGATTCTACTTGGTTGAAATAGGGACGCACCCTATTACCGCGAAATTGCTGCCCGAATATTTCTGTAGTAACATATCCATTCTCTGCTGTCACTTCTGTAGTACGACCAGTCACAATTGAAATGAGTTGGCGATCGCCTTGTAATAAGGTAATCTGACGGTTGGGCGAGTCTGGATCGACTTTTACTGCTTTCACGGTGCGATCGCCCAGATATGCTCTTGCTAGACTTAGACCATTAAAAGCTCGATCTGCTACCACAGCCGATTTTACCTTCACAGGCTGGGGAATTAACTTTGAGGGCTGTCCGAGTAAGTTTTGTTTGATAAATTTGACTTGAAACTGGACTGATTGGTTCAAATAACGCCGATTACCTTCAAATCCAGGGGTAGTAATCTCTGGGGCTAAAGGAGCAATCAAATCAACTAAAGTACTTTTTACCATCCAAGTTCCTGCCATCCACTCTGGATAGACTAAATCGCCAGATGCAACCTGTACCGTAGGCTTATTATCCCACTTAGGAAAGGTTGCAATGCGATCGCTTAATTGTCCGGCATTAGCTTCACCTATCCAGAATAAGAATAAGACTAGAGTTAGGGATAGCAGCAAAATTTTTTTCACGAGAAAGTTTTTCAACACTTATAAACTTTCAACTGGTACGGGTTCCCATGCTTCACCGTACTTTTCTCGTAAGGAATGCCAAGTTTCTACCTGTCCAGGTTCGTATTCTCCTGGTTTGCCCCATTGTAGAAATAAACTCAAAGCAGGCTGATTTTGTTTGTCTAATAATCGAATTGCATATGTTGTAAAATTACCTCGTTTCGCTTCCCCAGTCTCAAACTTAACTTGCTGAATTTCATCCATATTCAAGTGAAATTCAAAGTCTTCGGCGTGCATATTTGCATATTTTCCTTTGGGTAATTCAGCATAAAACAGCTTTTGTAACTTACTGCGGACTTCTAAAACACCCGCGCTGCTAGTGACAATGATCCGCAGCGTGGAGAGGCTTTCGCAGGCTTCCAAGAATTCTTTTAGTGTGGCAGACATGAGGAGATAAGGAACTAAGGCTGTTATTTGTCAATTTCTAACAGTGTTGCTAGAGAAAGTTTCTGACGCAGATCTAACATTTCTGCTAAAGATCTACTACAAGGAGAGTATACATCATTTTCTGGTACTGAATTCGATTCAGTTTCAGAAGGGGAGATATCTTCTACTGAAGATAATTCCGATCTCTGATGAAAAACAATATTTTCAAAGATAAGATTTTTCTCTTCTGGTGTTAGTTCTAGCGTCTCTAAAAAGTGTTCTTTTCCATCGTCTAATGAATCTTCTTCTATCAAAATAGTAAATTCGTCTGTTTCTGAATAGATATTTAACTTCGATTCTGTCTCCATAGAAGATTCTACCCAAGTCGGTTTCGGTTCTGAAAGTTTGAGAGAGGAAAGACTGAGAATTGATTCTCGCAATGGCGAAAATTGTTGCTGAGGAGAAGAGTGAAATTGTAAGAAAAATTGAGACAAGTCCGACGATGACTTAGACAAACGCTTGGCGATCGCAACTCCACCTACAGCAGCCCCCAGAGTAACTGCACCTAGCAACCACGAAGACAAAGAATTATCAGACGATGCAGGTGAAGAATTTGAAGTATTTACAGGAGTTATAGATGTCGTTCCAGTTTCTTCTTTCAGAACGCCAATCTGAAATATACTCGTGATAGAAGAGTAAATAGCGAATAATAAAAAAGCACTAACTCCAAGCAAAACCCACCTTGGATGGCGCTGAATCAGTTCTCGAAAAAAATAAGAATTAGCTACTTTTTTTCGTTCGTTTTGCTTTTTAACTCTTTTAATTTCATCGTCTGAAGCAAGAGGCTTAGTAATAGTATGTTGCGAATTATTTTGATACTGCATTAGAAAAAGTAAGTAGCTAGTGGAACTAGTGGCTGGTGGCTAGATAACTTGTACAGACGTTACAGGTAAGGTCTGTACACTGATAACCGTTAACTGTTTCTTTCTAAAGCTAATTGAATTAATCGATCGACTAATTCTGGAAAAGGAATACCACTTTTTTCCCACATCATGGGATACATACTAGTCGCAGTAAACCCAGGGATGGTATTAATTTCATTGATTAAGACTTCGCCGCTTTCGGTATAGAAAAAGTCTACTCTAGCCAATCCCGCAGCATCGACAGCTGCGAAAGCTTCGAGAGACATTTGCTGAATTTGAGCGGCAACAGCTTCTGGAATGGCGGCGGGAATTATAATATCTGCCATCCCTGCACTGTATTTGGTTTCGTAATCATAAAAATCGCTTTGGTAAGTAATTTCGCCCACTACTGAGGCTTTGGGTTCATCATTACCTAAAACCGCACATTCTAGCTCTCTTGCAACCACACCAGCTTCGACAATTATACGGCGATCGTAGCTAGCAGCGTTGTCGAGAGCAGTTTCTAATTCCGATCGCGATCGCACTTTACTAATTCCAACTGAAGAACCTAAGTTAGCAGGCTTGACAAAACAGGGATAACCCACAGTTTCTTCAATGCGATCGCAAAGTTTGGGGAATACGCACGGATTTGACCAGATTTGAGAACGATTGACGGCGACGTACTTTACCTGCGGTAATCCCGCTTGGGCAAATGCCATTTTCATCGCGATTTTATCCATTCCCAGCGCCGAACCCAAAACACCAGAACCAACAAAGGGGACTTGCATTAATTTCAGCAGTCCTTGCACCGTCCCATCTTCTCCATTAGGTCCATGTAAGATTGGAAACCAGACATCGACAGATGCAACTTGGGGTAAAGAAGCTGGGATGCAATCGAGCATTTTTGCATCGTGGAAGTTGTCTAGTTGGCTGCTATTTTTCATCTCCTCATCTTCCCATCCGCCTAAGTGAGACTGAGAAGCAACAGAATCAGCCGTTGTGAGTATAGGAACCCCCGACTCTAAAACCTTGTGAGATGCTTGTCCTGCCAGCCAGCGCCCGTCTTTCTGGATATAAAATGGTAGTAGCTCGTACTTATTTCGGTTTTCTCCGGTTGAGATGGCTTTAGCGATCGCCCTTGCCGAATTAATTGACACCTCATGTTCCCCAGATCGTCCACCGAATAACAGTCCTACCTTCATTTTTTTATCCTCTCAGCCTCTAGACACTATTAATGCGCAATAGCCTATCACAACTGGGGAAAGAGTGGTAATCGGTAATTGGTAGTTGGTAGTTGGTAGTTGGGTGGTACTTGAAAAGATGTCACTGATAATCGATCGCCGATAACTGATGGCTGATAACTAAGTATAGGTGTAAGCACGATCTGTGTCAGGCTTTTAAAATCTATACAGAACTTCATACCTGAACTTTATAACTTGGGAGAATGGCATGGAATTGCGATCGCTTGGGACATCGGAGATTAAAATTACTCCCGTGATTATGGGAACCTGGCAAGCTGGTAAGGCTATGTGGGTAGGAATAGAGGATGCCGAAACTATTAAAGCGATCCGGGCAGCATTTGAGGCTGGGATTACGACTGTAGATACGGCGGAAGTTTACGGAAAAGGGCATTCAGAACAAATCGTTGCACAAGCCCTCTCTGACGTGCGCGATCGCGTGGTTTATGCAACGAAGGTATTTTCCAATCATTTAAAACACGACCAAGTTATCGAAGCGTGCGAGCGATCGCTGCAAAATCTCAATACAGATTATATCGATCTCTACCAAATTCACTGGCCCTCTGGTTCGTATAAAAGTGAAGTCGTACCGATAGAAGAGACGATGAGTGCTTTAAATACATTGAAACAGCAGGGTAAAATTCGGGCGATCGGCGTTTCTAATTTTTCCCGTACCCAACTAGCAGAAGCAGCCCAATACGGGCGGATCGATAGCGTTCAACCACCTTATTCTCTGTTTTGGCGTTGGGCAGAAAAAGATCTCACGCCTTATTGCGTAGAAAATAATATTTCTATCCTCGCCTACTCTCCTTTAGCGCAAGGGTTGCTGACAGGAAAATTCGGACCCGAACACAAATTTCATCCCGACGATCATCGCAACAAGAATCGGTTGTTTCAGGGAGAAAATTACGTGCGGGCGCAACAAGCTTTAGATCGACTGCGCCCAATTGCCGAGAAACATCAAGTCTCGTTAGCTAATTTAGCGATCGCTTGGTTAATTGCCCAACCGCAAACCAATGCGATCGTTGGGGCGAGAAACACCGAACAAGCCGTTGCTAATGCTAAAGCCGCAGATGTCTATCTCTCGCCGGAAGAGTTGTAGGAAATTGACGCGATCGGCAAAAGCGTCACCGATCGTTTAGATGAAAACCCTGTGATGTGGAATTTTGATGTTTAAATGGTTGATAGTTGATGGTCAAAGATTGGCAGTTAATTGTTAACTGTTAAGCTGTCACACATTTAACTTGCATTATGAGTGCAATCAAATCGCCTGCTACGAGCGGGCTTAAACATTTTGACTTTTAACTTTTAACTTTTGACTTGCTGAGCGTTACCTAATATTGCGAGAACTTGGAGAAATTTCACAACTTTTTAATTTTAGTAAATAGTAGGTTGTGGTAAGAAGATAGCAGTGCTAGTTTTAGATACATAGGACACAAACAAAAACAAAAAACAAATCTATACGGGCAATGACCTAGTGTCCCCTGTCAAAAGCCCACTTGCGATCGCTCAAGCATAGACCAATAGGTAAATCACTCAAGAGTGAAGGTAGCCAACCTACGGTCTGGAAAGACGCAACTATGCTAGAGATCCAAGAGTTGTTCACCTTAGTTGTTGTGCATTAATTGAGTCTGCTTTGAACGAATTAAATCCAACCGACGTTGTAGGGGTCTAGCAGCACTAGCTAGACCCCAAAAAGTTTTTACGCGATTGGTGTAGAGACGTTACATGTAACGTCTCTACATGTAACGTCTCTACACTTACGCCGCAACATGTTTTTCAACGGCAGAAACTAAAGTCTCCGTCCAATGGTGAGTGAGTTCGCTACAGGCAGCTTCGACCATGACGCGGATTACGGGTTCCGTACCGGAGGCGCGGACGAGGATGCGACCGCGATCGCCCATTGCGGCTTCGGCTTGCGCGATCGTCTTTTGTAAGGGTTCGCACTGTTGCCAATTCATGCGGCGATCGCGATTTTCAACTCGCACGTTGCGTAATAGTTGCGGATAAGTTTGAAAGCTTTGGTCTACTAATTGGGTTAAAGAGACTCCTGCCTGTCTAACCAATGCAGCTAAGTGGAGGGCAGTTAATAAACCATCTCCAGCAATACCATAGTGACGGCAAAGGATATGTCCTGACTGTTCTCCGCCTAACATACCTCCAGTTCGTACCATTTCTGCTTGTACGTATTGGTCGCCTACAGCCGTCCGAATCAGTTTACCACCTTGCTTTTGCCACGCCCGCTCGAAACCCAAGTTTGCCATGACAGTAGAAATAATCAAGTTATCTGGCAATTTTTGCGCTTGTCGCAAGGTTTGACCCCATAAGTAAAGGATGTAATCGCCATCTACAGGTCTACCTTGACAATCGACTGCTAGCACTCGGTCGGCATCCCCATCAAAGGCAAATCCCAGGTGGGCTGAATTTTGGTTAACGGCTGTTTTCAGCAGTCCGAGGTGAGTGGAACCGCAGTTGACGTTAATGCGATCGCCATCGGGTCGATCGTGCAAACAAATTACCTCTGCACCTAGATCGCGGAACAAACTCGGTGCTAATCCAACTGCTGCCCCCCAAGCCAGGTCTAACACGACACGCATTCCACTAAAATCGCCATGATTGGGCGATAGCGGCACTTTTAAAGATTCGACGTATTTCTGAACTAACTCCGGTCGCCGAACATAATATCCCTGACCTTGAATAGAGGTGGGTACTGCCTTTCCTCTGATCCCTGCTTCAATTGCTTCTTGTAAGGGTTGAGAAAGTTTAGCGCCATTGCTGCCAAAAATTTTAATTCCATTGTCTTCTGGAGGGTTGTGGCTGGCGGAGATCATAACTCCACCTGCGGCATTGCTAGCACTAGTGAGATAGGCAACGCCAGGAGTCGGACATAGACCGATATGCCAAACATCTAGTCCCGCAGCTACAAGACCTTGAGATAAGGCAGTTGCTAGCATTTCACTCGAATTTCTGGAGTCTTGCCCCACGATAACCGGACTGAGATCGTTGTCTGTCTGCTGCTGTAAAACTTGACCCGTCCAGAAACCTACCTGCCAAGCCAAAGCTTCATCGAGTAAATCTCCTACTCGTCCCCGAATGCCGTCTGTACCAAATAAAGCGGTAGCGGGAAGATCGAGTTGCGAGTTGCTATTTGATAGTATATTTGTTTTATTTTGGCGATCGCGTTTATAATTTTGCTTTAGCATATTAAACTATTGACTCCTAACTCCTCACGTAATACCCACGTTTGGAGAATAACACTTCCTTAAAAATTTCGGTAGATTTTTGTAAAACAAAAATATTTTTAGTATTTTCTTAGTACTACGTTAGTAGACTTTCATTCGCAATCCTACTATCTTCTGAGTGCAGCAAGAGCGATAGAAGGTGTAATTTTATTCAAAATTTAAATTTGTTTGCTTAAATTTGCCTGCAAGCAGCGCTATATCCCCAAAGCCGTTAGTAGCGGTTGAAATTCCTCCCAAGTCAGCCCCTGCTGAATGTACTGAGGAGACTGAGGATTGTAGGGACTGGCGACGCGATCGATCGCCACAATCCTCGCCGTATCTGGAATGACTGGAACGTCTGGATCGAAGGCTGTAGGACTGGTTAACGAACTGGAGAAACCTTTGAAGATCGCAATGCGATCGCCAACACCGTCAATCTCCACAGTGACGATCAAAACCTCTTGTTTGGCGATCGCCGAATATTTTTCCAGTCGTTTTCCCGCAGAATCTATCATTGTCTGACTGCAAATCGTCCTTGTTTACCTAGTTTAAGGAAAACAAAATAGATTAAGTACAAGACGTAAACAACTAAACCCATGCCACCAATAAAGCCGAGGAAACCTGCTTGCGTGTTTGGATGAAAGATATCTTTATAAACTAAAGGCACTTCCAGCCAAGCTTGACACAACGGATCTTGCAAGAACGTATCTGAAAAGGCACACTGCAAACTCGGTAATTGAGCGATCGCGCCGATAATACAGTAAAGCGTCACCGCCCAGCGCCAAGCATTGAAGCTGAGTTTCAAAGCACTACCTGGCAGGTCTTCAATTTCTTCGTTGAGATCGATCCAAAACCAGAGAGATAGTGGAATGAGAATGCGTGACATCAATCCCGCAATGAATCCAACTTGAAACGGTGCGATAGACACGTACAATGCGATCGCTAGCAAACTCGCCACCCGCCAGTAAATTGCCAGCAGGTGTTGCATAGGTTCTACTTTCCGCACGAACGCCCAGATAATTAAAACTAATGGTGCTATGACGGTAAATAACAGCGCCAAACGAAAATCCATCCAAATGAAAGGTCGAAACCAAATATCGCTTTGCATATATCGGAGGCTAGAGATCGAGGACTAAGGTTTGTGTATTCAACCACCGATAACAATAATAATTGCTAATCGCAAAGTGCCAATGATTTAATGAAAAATAGCAACAAAGGATACAGAAAAGTTATCCTTGTTGCCATCTAAGTTAATGTTCGGTAATGCTAACTCGAACTTTATTCGTCGTAAACGCGGCATTCAGCAGCATCAGGATTTTCATCGCAGTACATTTCTAGAGAATTTTTGGGCTTGACCTGCCGTTTGTGGGAAGCCTCAGCTTGTAATTCTTCTACTGTGTCCCAAGCTACTGCGCAATCAGCAGAATCTTCACCGCTGGTTTCACAAGCTTGCCTGGCTTGCTCTCTTGCTTGTTCGATTTGATCTTGGATGTTGCTCATAGATATTAAGTAGTCCAGTATTCCTCTTCTCAGTATAGAAAACCTTCGCAATTGTCAAAAGCGATTGTCAAAGGTTTTTTCGGCGATTGTGATGTAAAGCGATCTTTAACTCGCTCTAGTTGGCTGTAGCAAACGAACAGGGCAGTCACTTATCATTGAATACAAGCAACTACAATCATATTCTTTCACCGATCGTACAATCTAACCTCTGCGTTTAGATCGGACAAAAGGAAGAAATACCTACAAGTCTAGATGCAACAATAGACTATGCAGCTCATTAAACCTGCTGGTAATGAATAGTAGACCCAATCCTTTTCTGTCCCTCGACTACGAACCTGCTTTAGAATCTCTCGGCGACGATTATTTTGATGAAGTTAGCGCCGCCGAATTTCCGCAACATATTTTGCGCTATCGTAGCGATCGCCTGTTACCTCAAATTGGACTAGATCCCGCAGCAGTAAAGGATATAGATTTTATCGAGGCTTTTGGTAAATTTCAAGGACGAGAACCTTTACTAGCATTGCGCTACCACGGCTATCAGTTTGGCGAATATAATCCGTTTTTGGGTGATGGGAGGGGTTTTCTCTACGGTCAAGTGCGTGGTGTAGACGGCGAACTCTACGATTTTGGCACAAAAGGGAGTGGCACAACTCCTTATTCCCGTGGCGGCGATGGTAGGTTAACTCTTAAGGGAGGGGTGCGGGAAGTTTTAGCAGCAGAAGCTTTGCATTACATGGGTGTGCGGACTTCTCGCTGTTTCAGTTTAGTCGAGACGGGGGAACAACTGTGGCGCGGTGACGAACCTTCCCCGACGCGATCTTCGGTAATGGTAAGATTTAGCCGATCGCACATTCGTTTTGGGACGTTTGAACGCTTGCACTATCTCAAACGTGCAGATTTAATTAAGAAACTTGTAGACCACGCGATCGAATATTACTATCCACACATTTGGGGTAAATCTGATGCTTATGCCCTATTTTATGCCGAGCTAGTCCAGCGAGTGGCGGAATTAACTGCTCAGTGGATGGCGGCTGGATTTTGTCATGGGGTCTTGAATACGGATAATATGTCGATTACGGGTGAAAGTTTTGATTACGGTCCCTATGCTTTCATTCCTACTTACGATCCGCTATTTACTGCGGCTTATTTTGACTATTCAGGGCGTTATTGTTACGGACAACAGCCAAATATTTGTCAGTGGAATTTGGCAATGCTTCAGAAGCCGTTAAAAGCGGTTATTGATGCGAACGATCTGGAAGCTGGATTAGCAAAATTTGATGAATGTTATGCGATCGCCTATCGAAGTTTGATGCTACAAAAGTTGGGGTTGGTTGCGACAAATTCATCTGAATTAGATCGGTTGTTGCAATTGACGGTGAGTTTGCTTAAAGAGACTCAGATTTCTTACCATCATTTCTTTATTCAATTGACTGAAAGCTTTTCGCCTAGTTGGCGCGAGGATGTGAATTCAATTCTGTTTTTGGTGGATGTCTTACCGTTAGATTACTGGGATGAATGGCGAAGACTTTATCATCAGGTTTTAGGTCAACTTTCTCGGGAAGAGATGGATAATGTTTCTCGGAGATTGCAAGAAGTTAATCCTAATGTTGCTTTGCTAAGACCAGTTATAGAATCGGTTTGGGAGGCGATTATAAATGAGGATGATTGGCAGCCTTTTTACGATTTGGTAAGGCAGATTCAAGGAGGGCAGTAAGGTCTTTTTTTGTGTCGCGCAAAGACAAGGACACTTACGTGCGGGGGTATCCCCCGTTGAGGAAAGTGTCCGCGCAAAGACGCAAAGTAAAGACACAAAGAGATTTCTAATATTTTATGGAATTCTATCGCGTACAGTAATACGACCGACTTCTAATCCTTCAATGAAAACAACTATTTCGTCAGATAAGCTGTAGTCTTGGCGTTGTTGATATGTTGGTTTTATTGTTGAGGTTGTAGGCTGTGTATAAACTTCTACTTTTTGTTCGGGAAGATTAACAAGCCAGTAAAATAAAATGCCTGCACGCGCATAAAGGCGTTTTTTAGAATTGCGATCGCGCTCTAAAGTAGAGTCTGCAACTTCTATAACTAATGCTACATCTTTTGCACCTGGATGGCGATCGAGATAATCGCGAGTATTACCTTTAACAACTACGACATCAGGCTCAGGTTCGCTGTCATCCAGAGTAATAGGTTCTTGTGCATCTACATACCACCCCTCCGGTACAATCTGTTCTAGGGCGTTGCGAGTTAGTTTTGTTGTCGCGCGGTGTAAGGGGTTTTTTGGCATTTTTCGGACTATCCACCCTTCTAATAATTCCACAGGATCGTCCTTAGTTAAAATGCCAAGATGAATCATTTGATGATATTGCTCGACACTGAAGCGCCATACTGGTTCAGTTGGCACGATCGGAGGTTGCTCGAAGTTTAGGACGCTAGATGAAAGAAAGGTAGACACGAGTTTATCTACTACTGGATTTTTATATTTTATCGTAACATTTTTAGTTAGAGATGTGATGGCAAATTTTCAGTATTCTATTTTTGTTTGATTATTGTAGCTTGTATTCCTTCGTTTGCTAAAATCTCTTTTAACCATTGCATCTCAATTAGAGTCCCCTTTATGAGGATATTAGAATAGTTTTCTAACATTTTTTTTACTTCTACAATTGATAGATTCAGAGCTTGACGTAATATTTTGATTGCTTTGACTTTACTGACCTCTAATTTCTCGATTACGAGAATCCACTCACCTTGTTCGGATAAAATACTCTGTCAGATTTCATCTGGTGGAAAACCGGTATCGTCTGATTCTACTGCTGCCCCACAAAATGAACAAGTAGATGAAGTAAACCATCTAAGACAGAGGTTAACTACTGCTTGTCCTACTTTTATGTCGATTGGTTTTTGGCAGTCATAACAGAAACTCTTTATTCCGATCGAGTTTTTTTCATCCGCCTAATTCACTTATTTTCTTCTCTGTGTCTGCTTTGTAAGACGCTGCTGAAATGCATTTAACAAGTAATTATACTGCACTACATTCGTATCATCAAAAGCTTCTTCTCTAGTTGCAGCTAAATCTAAATACTCTATCGGTAAACCAAATTGCTCTGCTGTAAGATCGTAGCGCATCCTATTTATGTAGTTATAGAAATGCCAGCTTTCACCAACTCTAGTTTTAAGTAATTGACCACCATAGCAATCTTGAATAACAAGAGCAGTCACGCTACATTGTCCTTTTGTAGGATTGTCTTGAGTATAGAGAGAGCTTGATTCTCGCGACCAACATTTTTTCAGCAGATGTGTAATTAATTTCTCGTTCATAGCAATTAATACCATTGAATTAACTCGGATGACCTGGACGATAAATCTTGCCAATAGACCGATCGCAATTAATTTCTATCACTAAATCTAATCGCTGGGAGTCTTGAATTAGGGGTTTAATAAATAAATCTGGGTGAAGCGATTTCCAAAAATATTCTACAAATTGCTCGATTTGTAAATCTGTCATTCCTGTTTTACCTGTTGCTATCATTTGATGTTCGGCATCTTTACGCCACTGTTGGCTGAGACGATAATCAACTGGGTAAAGAATTATTAATCGGTCTAGTTTGTCCCATAAAGGTAAATACTCTTGCAATCGAGTATTCATATAGATCGCGAATTGCCGATCTTCGTAAGTATTAATCGGCGGCGGTGGACGATCGAAATTGCTCGGCTCGATCGGTCGAACTCCTACAAACCAACCTTCAAATAAAACAATATCAGCACCATTCACAATTTCAGGCGTACCGCGATCGCCCGCACCATGCCAAGCTGATTTATCAAAACGGGGAATTTCAATGGGTGAATGGGGATCGGATTGGCGCAATCGATCCAAAACCTGCAAACCTAATTGAATATCGTGAGTTCCTGGTGGACCTCGCCAAATGAAACGCGGGTCTTGCTGTTGTAAAGCTAGGCGATCGCTATAAGTCTTGTACAAATCATCAAGGGATAAATTCAGAGTTCGATAACCCAAATGTCCTAAAATTAGACTAAGGATTTTTGCTAGAGTCGTCTTCCCCGTCCCTTGTCCGCCCAAAATGCCTTGAATTAAAGTACGCGACTGCGCCTGACGGTAGGAGGCTATCTGCATAGCCAAGGGTAGCCACAAACCCCGTAGCGTCTCCTCTAACTGCTGTGGTGGTTTGTGAAGGGTGTTTTGACAAAAATGCTCGAAAGTCGGGTAAAAAGAGCGTAAAAGCTGCGATTGGTCATTGGTCATTGGTCATTGGTCATTGGTTGATGGTTGATGGTGAGTGGCTAGACTCTTTTCTAGTCACTGGTTCCACTAACCACTAGCCACTAGTCACTAGTCACTGGTCACTGATTCAAGACCCTAGCTTAAACGCTTCTAGAAACAAACTATAAGTTAAACCAATTTTGAGCGCGTTTAGTGCTTCAAGCCACAACCCGCGCCTTGCTTGCCAGATACGGTTGTAGTAGATGCGATCGATAATTTCGCTGCCAGCAACCAAAACCCCAGCGCCGATGATATCCCAATCAGCCGCTTGTCCGGCTATGGTGGAGAAAGCAGAACCGAGGAAAAAGCCAAATAGCAAGCTGACTATTAAAACAGATAAGCGCCGCCAAGGATTGAAAAACCAGCGCTGTGTTGCTGCCGCAATTGCCCCTAAAAGCCCGTTAATTCGAGTATTTTGCATTTGTTGAAATTGGTGCTAACTATGACACAACAAAATTTGAGCTAATATTTCCTTCGCCGTATTACATACCAGCTTTAAGCCTGTTTCAATAGTAATAGGGAGCGATCGCAACAGTTACCAGTTTTACAGTAACCAGTTAATAAAAATAGCATCCCGCTCAGTCACCAAACCGCACGTTAATTTCAAGAATTATCTTTATCTGTAGACAATATGAACGCCAAATCTCCCGGATCTTATCCTGCGGTAATTATTGCTTCTGTATTGGGTGTATTGGGATTGGTAGGAATATTACTGCTGTGGTTTCAAGTCTCGATTACTGTCGAACCAATGGGATCGGATACAGCAGTCTTGCCAGGGAAATCAGCGATAAATTCCCCAGATAAATCTGACGTAACTAACAGTACTGCCATTGTTTCACCCGCCTCTACCCCATCAGAGCGATCGCCAGAACCAACAACTATAGCTCAGTCTACTCCACAAGCACCAACCGCAGCACCGGTTCCTGGGGCTTTGCGCGTTAGCAACCAAAGCGAGCAACCTTTGCGCGTCGCACTACTGACAAAACAGCCTGAAACGAGTTCTACAGCTAGCAAGGATAAATACAGCGAACCCATCCACTGGGACTTTGCACCTGGAGAAGGTAGCAGCCAAGGATTAATCTTATCCCTACCTCAAGGCAGCCTGAAACTGAAAAAAGGAGATGTGATTGTCGCTTTCGCCGAAGATGGATCGCGTCGTTATTGGGGTCCATATATCGTAGGCGAGACACCAGCACCAGTTTTAGATCGGCAAACTTCTGAGTGGCAATTAGTTTTACAGCCTTAAATCGGGAGTCGGGATAAGAGAGCGATCGGGAGCGATCGGGAGCAAAACTACCATGCACCACGCACCACGTACCACTTTTTAACCAACTACCAACTACCAATTACCCATTATCCACACCCCACACCCTATTTACTGGTCACTGGTCACTGGTCACTGGTCACTGGTCACTGGTCACTGATAACTGGTCACTGATAACTGGTCACTGGTCACTGTCACCCCACTCCCTACTACAATTAAACACGACCACTCATACGAGTCGTTTGACTGCGCGATCGCATGAAACTGAGTTTGGCTCGCAGCCTCGACCATTGGCTGCAAAACAGATCGGATCGGACAGCCTTAGCTTGGCTGTTGGCTATTATCTGGCTGTTGCTACTAGGAGGAATGGCTTTTTTCTGGCGCTTGGGTAGCAACGGGCTGCTGGATGAGACAGAACCTTTGTTTGTAGAAGCTGCCCGCCAAATGACAGTGACGGGAGATTGGATCACGCCCTATTTCAATGGCGAGACGCGATTTGATAAACCACCTCTGATATATTGGTCGATCGCGATCGCCTTTCACGCTTTAGGAGTCAACGAATGGGCGGCGCGACTTCCTTCAGCGATCGCGGGATTGTGTTTAGTTAGTTTTTGTTTTTACGTCCTGAAGCGTTATGGCATTGCAGCCAGGGCAAAAAAAGAATTTCTGCCAGTGAAAAATCGGCTCTCTAGGCCGAGTCAATTATGGCTGACGGCGGGTTTAGGGGCAACTATGCTCGCCCTTCATCCCTTGACTTTTTTCTTCGGGCGCTTGGGCTACTCAGATATGTTATTGAGCGCTTGTTTTGGCGGCGGACTGTTTGCTTTTTTTCTAGGTTACGCTCAAACAGAATTGCCAAAGGTGCGATCGCGATGGTATCTCACTTTTTACATTCTGATTGCCTTAGCGATTTTAACTAAGGGACCAGTGGGAATTGTCTTGCCAGGATTGATTATCTTCAGCTTTTTGTTTTATCTAGGCAAAGTTAGAGAAGTGTTGCGAGAAATGTCCTGGTTGCGCGGGATGGCGCTGGTGTTAGCCATTACCGTACCTTGGTATATTCTCGTCACGTTGGCAAATGGTGAAGCTTATATTGATTCTTTCTTTGGCGTTCACAATTTCGAGCGATTTACCAGCGTCGTCAACGAACACCAGGGACCTTGGTATTTTCACTTTATTGTTGTTTTATTAGGTTTTGCTCCTTGGTCGATTTATTTACCAGTGGCGATCGCCCGCATTCAGCCTTTACAGCGCCAGCACTGGCAAGAACGACCGCGATCGCACCACCTCGGCTTGTTTGCCGTATTCTGGTTTGTGGGAGTGTTGGGCTTTTTTACCGTTGCGGCAACGAAGTATTTCAGCTATACCTTGCCGTTGATGCCTGCGGCTAGCATTATTGTGGCTTTATGGTGGAGCGATCGCATTGCTCAAACGCAAAGTTTTCGCCGTCCTGGGTGGGGATTTAAACTCAGTTGCATTGCCAACCTAATTTTCTTAATTGTCCTCGCATTTGCCTGCTATTACAGCCCCAACTGGTTAGAAGACGATCCTTCTATGCCCAATATTGGCGCACGCATACAACAGGCGACTTTACCAATTATGGGGGCGGCGATTTGGTTAAGCAGCGCGATCGCGTGTTTAATTCTAGTACTTAAACGCCAGCATCATCGCCTCTGGGGAGTCAACTTAATTGGATTTGTTGCTTTTTTGATTTTTGTAGCATTCCCCTTCTCTCATTTAGTCGATCTCGAACGACAACTTCCTCTACGTCAATTAGCCCAAGCTGTTACCCAAGTTCGCCAGCCTGGGGAAGAATTAGTTATGCTGTCTAAGGGATTTCCCAAACCCAGTTTAGTATTTTATACCCAACACCCCGTTACATACGTTCTGCGATCGTCCCGCACTTCGCGCAAGATTCGGCAAATTCTGGGCGATCGACAGTCGGATACTAAGTCAGTGTTATTAATTGCCCCCAGTAAAGCTCTAGCTAAAACAGGCTTGACACCCCAGCAATCCGAACCAATTAGTCAGGCTGGAATCTATCAATTACTTCGAGTTAGGTAAGAGGCAAGAGGACAAGGGAGACAAGGGAGAGAAGAGAGCTGAGGGAGAGTCGCGAAGCTGAGGGAGCTGAGGGAGCAAAAATACTCTACACCCTATTTACCACTAGCCACTAGTCACTCTCCACTGACAACTGATAACTGATAACTGATAACTGATAAATGACAAATGACCAAAAAGTAGCAGCTTTATTAATTGGAGGACTGATATTTAGGATAATCATTGCAATTTTGCTTTATCCTGGTTTTGACGAAGCTTATTACTTTCTCTACACGTTAAATTTAGATTTAAGCTATTTCGATCATCCGCCTTTAGTGGCTCTGATGACGGGTTTTGGTTGTTGGTTAACAGGGGAAGTATCTCAATTTACCATTCGGTTAGGAGCCTTAATCTTACATACAGGCTCTCTATTTTTACTCTATTTAACTGGGACAAGATTATTTTCACCTTCAGCCGGAATATTTGCCCTGGCGATCGCCTCTCTCGTCCCCATTTTTCAAATCGGTTTTGGTGTTTTAACTTTGCCTGATAGTCCTTTAATCTTTTTTTGGACGGCTAGCCTATACTGCGCTAGCTGGGAATTTTTTCCTAACAAACAAGAAAAAGATCGACCTAAAAGATACCAGCCCAGCTATCGTTTGGCAATTCTGGGCTTACTTGTTGGTTTAGCCTGCCTAAGCAAATATCACGGGTTTATTTTAGGACTAGGATTAGTTGGCTTTTGTTTGACTCGTTCCCGCTATCGTTCTGCCTTATATTCTCCTTGGACTCTGTTTGGACTAGGATTATTTTGCTTAACAATTTCTCCCATCTTAATTTGGAATAGCCAGCATGAATGGGTTTCTTTCCGCTTTCAATCACGACGAGGAATTCCCTCGGGAGGATACAATTTCTTAGATTTATTTGTCACTTTCTTGTCTGGAATTGGCTATTTATTTCCCACATTAGGACTTCCTTTGTGGTGGGTTAGCTTAAAGAGATTTTTTAGAAATATATTGGCAAAGTTACCTCGATCGAAGTTTAAGAGAACCGGAAGCGGGGAACGGGGAATAGTAACTGGTAGCGATCGCGAAATATTCATTCTCTGGGTTTCTTTACCCCTAATTTTAGGTTTTACTTGGTTGGGAGGATACAAACAAATCTTACCAACTTGGGCTACACCTGGATTTTGGGGAGCTACTTTGTTGTTAGGGCAAGCAGCAACAGCCTGGAAAATCGCCCATCCTCGCTGGGTACGTCGCTGGCTGTGGGGAACGGGAATCACACTGAGCAGTCTCTTGCTCTTTGCATTGCTGCACGTAACTACTGGAACCTTACAAAAACCAAGTCAGTATGCTTTATTTGGCGGCTTTGTCCCTCCAGAGGACGATCCTTCGATCCAAATATTCGACATTCAGCAGTTGAGACAGGGATTTGCCACATCACCAGTTTTACTCTCTGCTTTACAAAATTCCAGCTTTGTGTTTACCAATCGTTATTATCTCGCCGGACAAATAGGGATGGCTTTGGCTCCTCTCGCGCCAACACCGATGACAACCTTCGATCGCGATTTGCGGGGATTTGCATTTTGGTCAAAGCCTGACGAATGGATTGGCAAAGATGCTTTGTACGTCACCAACAATCTTTTCGTCCAAGACCAAAAATTTCTCGATCGCTACAATCTCTACTTCCAATCGATTGAAAAGATTGGCACTGTACCCATCAAGCGTGGCGGAGCAACTATAGATACTTTTCACATCTACCAGGCAAAAAATCTCCTTAAACCCTATCCGCGTCCCTATGGAAACAAGTAGGTAGAGGAGCAGAAGGGCAGGGGGACAAGGGGGAACTCGGGGACCCCACGACCGAAGGGAGTGGGGATTAGGGGGAGATGGGGGACAAGGGGGACAAGGAAGCAGGGGAGCTGAGGAGCTGAGGAACTGAGGCAGCAGAGGAAGCAATTCTATCCACTAGCCACTAGCCACTAGCCACTGATAACTGATAACTGAAGTAAGATGCTTTTAAGGAAGATCGATTGCCATAATTTTAGATGAAATGATGCATAAATCTAGATCGAGAAGGGATGGTAGAACTCATGGCAGATAAAATGCAGTGGGCAAACGCCCTATCAACTCGCCCTTCTTTAGAGGCTGCGGTGGCGGAAGTTGTGGAAGTGGCAACTTCTGCTTTACAAGCACCAATAGATTTAGGCATAGTCTTTATTTCGTCGGCTTTTACCAGCGAATATCCCCGCCTGCTACCTTTGCTGAAAGAACGCATATCCATCCCAGTGCTAATTGGCTGTAGCGGTGGTGGAATTATTGGGATGGATGGGCAAAAACAAACCCAAGAAATAGAAGATTTACCAGCCCTGAGCTTGACGTTAGCACATCTTCCTGGCGTGCAAGTCACGCCGTTTCATATCGTCTCAGAGGAATTGCCTGACTTAGATAGCTCTCCTAATACCTGGGAGGAGCTTTTGGGCGTTCCTGCATCTCCTACACCGCAATTCATTTTACTAGCTGAACCATTTTCATCTCAAATCAACGATTTACTTGCAGGACTAGACTTTGCTTATCCTGGTTCGGTGACTGTTGGCGGACTTGCCAGCAGTAGTCAAATGGGTGGTCGAATCAATTTGTTTTTCAACGATAAAGTCTACCGTGAAGGAGCAGTCGGTGTTGCTTTAAGCGGAAATGTCGTGTTGGAAACTATTGTGGCGCAAGGTTGTCGTCCGATTGGCAAACCTTATCAGATCGGCGCTTGCGATCGCAATATCGTCTTAGAACTAGAAGCTCAACCCCCCTTGACAGTGTTGCGAGATATATTGGAAGACTTAAGCGAAGACGATCGCGAGTTGGCACAAAATTCCTTATTCATTGGTGTAGCGCGAGACGAATTCAAGCAAGATTTAGAACAGGGGGACTTTCTCATCCGTAACTTACTAGGAGTAGACCCGAAGTTTGGCGCAATTGCGATTGGCGATCGCATTCGTCCAGGACAGCGCATTCAGTTTCATCTGCGCGATGCCAATACCTCAGCTGAAGATTTAGAATATTTGTTGCAACGCTATCAAATTCAAACTCAATCTTCTCCTGCTGCGGCTGGAGCGCTGATGTTCTCCTGTCTGGGCAGAGGTGAAGGACTTTATGGTAAAGCTAATTTCGATTCGCAATTATTCCGCCAATACTTACCAGGTCTACCCTTGGGTGGCTTTTTCTGCAACGGTGAAATCGGTCCTGTCGGCAATAGTACCTTTCTGCACGGGTATACCTCTGTTTTTGCTATATGTAGGGAACAGTAACCAGTTATCACTTATCAGTTATCAGTTATCGGTAAAGAAAGGGTGTGGGGCGACAGTGACTCCTGACCAGTGACCAGTGACCAGTTAGTTATTCGATCTCCTCTGCTCCCTCTGCCCCTCTGCCCCTCTGCTTCCTTGTCCCCCTTGTCCTCCTCTGCCCCTCTGCTCCCTGCTCCCTGCTCACTGCTCCCTAAACTAGTGGTTATTCGCGTTCGTCAGCACGTTAATCCGTTAGCTAACAAGTATCAAACTCCGGTCAGTCCGCCAGAGTGGGATAAGATATTTGCTCTGCCTACCCAACCGCTACATCTAGATATAGGTTGCGGGAAGGGACGTTTTGTGTTGAGGATGGCGCAGCTAGAGTCTAGTTGGAATTTTCTCGGACTGGAAATTCGGGAACCGTTAGTAGATGAGGCGAATAAGTGGCGGGATGAATTGGGATTGACCAATTTGCATTACCTATTTTGTAATGTGAATAATTCGCTATTACCTATCCTCAGTTCTTTACCAGAAGGAGTATTGCAGCGCGTCACGATTCAGTTTCCCGATCCTTGGTTTAAAAATCGCCATGCTAAACGGCGAGTCGTACAACCGGAGTTGGTAGAAGAAATCGCCAAATATCTCATTCCTGGGGGAATCGTATTTTTACAATCAGATGTTGAAGCGATCGCAGTAGAAATGCGCGATCGCTTTCTCGCCTGTTCTGTGTTTCAAATCCAGAGTGAAAATTGGTTGTCAGAAAACCCTTTACCCGTAGCTACGGAAAGGGAACAGTCTACTCTGTCGCGGGGGGAACCCGTGTATCGGACTGTATTTCTCAGAAGTTAGTCATCCTGCTATGTTCTTGGTGGGAAGAGTAACCTGGAGGTTAGCTGTTGCGCGATCGCTGGGAATCAGCTTTTCAGTTCCATGTGAGCTGCTGTTTCTTTAGTTTGAGCTAGGAATGCTTCTAGCAGAGGTTTGCCAAACTGCATCAAAGATTGTGACACTCTTTCACCTGCTGTTTCTGGCGTGCCTGCATCAAAAGGCGGTTCGGGACTGTACTCCAGCATCAGCTGAGTCATCTTCGCCATATCTTCCCCACAGAGTAAGCCTAGCAGAGTTAAACCAAGATCGATTCCTGATGTGACACCAGTCCCCGTCACTCGATTGCGATCGATCTGCACCCGTTGAGGAACAACTTCAATCCCCAGCATTGCCAGTTGCTCTCGAAATGCCCAATGACAGGTTGCTTTATAGCCTTGCAATAAACCAGCTGCTGCTAAAATCATCGACCCCGTGCATATACTAGTCACATATTGGGCTGTCGTACCCTGCTGTTTCAGGAAATTTAGAATTTCAGGATCTCTCATTATTTCAACTTGTCCCATCCCACCACCAGGGACACAGATCGCGTCAAGGGGTGGACAATCTATCAGTGTTGTGGTTGGAATCAGGGTTAGTCCTTCATTACTGACGATTGGATCTAGCGTTTTCCAAATTAAATGTACTTGCGTATTGGGCGGAAATGCCAGAACTTGGTAAGCTCCCGTCACGTCGAGTTGAATAACGCCAGGATAAATCAAAAAGCCGAATTGTAGTAGGGTCATATTTTCACTATTGCCTGAAATTTCCGATCGTGAAACGATTGTAGGCAGAGGCTCCAATCCTGGGAAGTCCTCAAGTGGGTACACTTTTAGCACGATTATGGTTAGTTCTCTTCGTTCTAGGCGATCGCTACTGCATCAACCGAACGAGAATTGCGATGCAGGTTCATGGATGGTGTCGGCACGTACTTCGGGATACAAAGCTGGGGGATTTAGTTTCTAGATCGAGAGAACCGCACAGCCAATTGCGATATCCAAGGTGTCTCAGATACTTTTGTTAAGCGGCATAGGATTGCAGATAGAAGACCGTTCGATTAAACCCAAGACGGCAACCACATCCGCCAGCGATAACTTTCAGGAGACAGCGGTAGACCTAAATAAAGCGGCATCCAAAAGACAAAAGCCAGAAGAATCAAAAATATTGCCGTTACGCCTAACAGCCGTAGGTTTCTGTGATAACTGCGCAACCATCGATCGACGATCCAAGCCAAGGCTAGCACGGCAAACACCGAAGCACCCATGTAGTGATACAAAAACGTACAGCGCGTCACCCGCATCCACGGTAATAAATTGGCTAACCAATTCAGGGTGAAGAACAAATAAATTCCAGTATTTTGAATTCCAAAATTTTGAATTCTAGGATTTTGTGATGTGGCAGAATTAACAGTTGCAAACGCAATCGCGCTTTTAGCGACTATCCAAACAGCATACACAATTGCAACAGCGGAGAACCACCACAAGATCGGATTTCCCATTGCGTGTACGTCGTAGATGACTTTTGCGCTCGCTTCTGGTAGAGGTGGTCCCACGACTGGTACTGATTCGTCAAGAGAAATGGTAGTTTTGTAAAAATAGGCAACCGGACGCAACATCAACAACCAGGTGTACCAGCGAGAACAATATGGATGCACGTCTGCACTACTACCGATGCGCTGGTGATAAAACAAGATCTCGCGCTGCATTTCCCAAAAGTTAGGTATGGGATTGAGCATGAGGTGAGGAATCCAACTGATACTGTAAATGGCAACAGGGATGATTGCTAGGTAAAAAGCTATTTCTAGGAGAGTTGGTAATTGGTAGTTGGTAGTTGGTAGTTGGTAATTGGTAATTGGTAATTGGTAATTGGTAGTTGCTCCCTTGTCCCCCTTGTCCCCCTTGTCCCCCTTGTCCCCCTTGTCCCCCTTGTCCCCCTTGTCCCTCCCTACTCCCTGCTCCCTGCTCCCTACTCCCTGCTCCCTTGTCCGTTTGACAATCCATCCCACAATCCAGAGTAAATAGGCTCCTAATAAAAAACCTAAGCCGTTCCATTTAATTGCTGCTGATGCACCGAAACCTATTCCAGCTAGGGTAAGCCACAAGTAGCGCTTTTTTTTAGGTGCTTTCAATGCTATTAACAAAAACCAATGCCCGAGTAGCCCTAAGATGACTAAATATATATTGTTCAAGGCGTAGCGAGATTCGACGAGAAATAACCCATCGGCGGCGGCGAAGATGGCTGCAATTACAGCATAACTGCGGCGATCGCTCAACTGATAGGCAATTCCCCCCACAACTAGCGGCACAAACGAGCCTGTTAAGGCATTCAGCCAGCGATAACTCCAAGGAGAATGCAAAGAACCCGTCAGTCCGTTCACTATGTCTCGGTCGATCGGCATGTGTCCGCCCAACCACATTGCGATCGCGATAATGTATTGACTCAGTGGTGGATGGGCGTTAAAAAATTGCGTTTGCGTCAGATAGTTGTTCGCAAATTTTGCATAATACACTTCATCAAAGACTAGTGTATTGAATCGACTCAATTGCCAAAACCGCAAGCCAGCGCTGAATGCAAACACTGCAACCATAGCGATCACCAACCAGGGAGGACGCGGAAACTTTCTAGTAGAGGGCATATGATGTCACTCAACTCAAAAGAGTTAGCACATGCTAAAATCAGTCTTCTATCTTAACGACCTAACCGTGCAATGGAGCCACTCCCAAGGCGATTGTACTCACTTTTGCTAGTTTTTCACTTGATTCAGACTATTTAATGCAGCCCATCTTTTAGCTAGACATAAGCTATACAAGTACTTTTGCCAGCAGTAGCGGTTATTAGTTTAAATATATTAATCAATCATGGATTGCTTCTGGTATGGCAAATCTAGTATAAATCTACATGAACTAAAAATATTGTTAATTTCAGTCTTCAACCTGTTCGCCCTCAAACACGAAAGCACGTAACCCCAAAACTGTTAGATGCTCTGTTTCCAGAAAAAATCTCTCGCTGGAGAAGACTAGACTATCTGTTGTTGTTAAAGCTCATTTAGGCTGAGAAGCCTTCAAAATTCTGTCATGTTTCGTAGTGGCAAAGTTAGCCGTAAGGCAAAAGACATGGTAGAGAGATTGCAGCAGAGCGAAAAATAACGACTGTCGATCGAGTAGGTGACGTTCTTAACTTGACCTAATGTATTAAATTAGTATAAATTTTATAACGCCAAGTAAAATAGACGAAAAATTCAGTTTCTGAAGCAAACTAGAATGCGAAAACCAGTTTTAACCATTTTTTATCAGTTTAATCCCTGGTTTCCCAGCATAGGAGGCATTCAAACCGTCATTCGATACTTTATCAAATATGCTGCTAGCGAGTTTGATGTCAGAGTTGTAGGAACTTCAGACCGAGCTAATTTCTCTTCTAGAAAGTGGCAAGAAGCAGAGCTGGAGGGAAGGGCGATTCAGTTTTTTCCCTTGCTGACCGTGGAGAATGATGATGTAAGGGGTTTGCTGCCGACCACGGTGAAATATACCGTAGCGTTATTGCAGCATGACTTCGCTTCAGATTTCATGCACTTTCATCGAATCGAACCAACGCTAGCCTCGCTTAATTGGCAGGGAGATAAGACTCTTTTTATTCACAACGATATTCGCCAGCAAATGACTGCCAAGGATAATAAGAAGGCAATCTTATGGCGATATTTTCCGGCAGGCTATTTTGCGCTAGAAGGACTATTAATAAAGCAATTCGCCGAAATCTTATCGTGTAATACGGAATCAGTCAAGCTTTATCAACAACGTTATGCTAATCTAAGCGAACGAATTAAATACATCAAAAATCCGGTAGATAATGGAGTATTTTACCCGCTTTCTCCCGAGCAACGCGAGGAAGGAAGACGCGCCTTAGCAGCGCGGATGGGCAAATCGGCGGAGACTCGTTTTTTATTATTTGCCGGACGCTTGCACCCGCAAAAAGATCCCGTTTTGTTGGTGCGATCGCTGTTTGCCATGCAGCAGCCAAACGTACACCTCCTAATTGCAGGTGCAGGAGAACTAGCTGAGATAGTAAAAGCAGAGATTGCTCGATTAGATCTATCTCAGCAAGTGACTCTTTTAGGCGCGGTTCCACCAACCGAACTCGCAAAGCTACAACAAGTTTGTAGCGCCTTTGTATTAACGAGTGCTTACGAAGGCTTGCCGCTAGTAGCGTTAGAAGCATTAGCTTGCGGTACGCCAGTAGTCACTACAGATTGTGGAGAAACACCTAAATTACTGAGTTCAGGTAGCGGGATCGTTTGTCAAGAACGCACGCCAGAAGCGATCGCCTCTGCCATAAGTCAGATCCTTTCACGAGATAAAAATTATACAATCGAAGCTTGCGTGCGGGCTGCTGCACCATACGGGGTGCGTCAAATTGTCAGTGATGTGTATCAAAATATGTGGGTGCGCTGGGAACAGCGTCAGTTAGCATCTGGTGTGTCTACAAGTTATGTCTAGCTGGTCAACCTATGGATGAGGAAGTATGACAGGGATAAGATACGACCCGAATCAACTTGCCGCACCTGTGGCAAAAGAAGCGGTCTCCGATGCCAATCTAAAGACCGCTAGGCTCCCAAACACACGTAAATCTCAGGAGTCCACTCTTATACTAGCCAACAAAATTTGCCTCGCCCATAGTTTCTAAGGGAAAGCTCAAGATTCAACAATTGACTCATTGGAACGAGTAAGGACAAAAAAGATCGACAAATTGAATGCAACAAGCCAGCTAGTCTTCTAAGCCAATCTAGAGACGACTGGTATACCCAAACACACGTAGATTTAACAGACACACTTTGCATGAGAATAGCCGTTATTGGTGCTAAAGGATTGCCCGCCAACCAGGGTGGTATCGAACATTACTGCCAGGAAATGTATCCCCGTATGGTGGAACGCAATCATTCCGTAGACCTGTTTGCCCGCTCCTCTTATCTAGGTTCTTCCTGGCTGGAACAGTATAAATACAAAGGGGTGAGAGTTATTTCCTTGCCCTGTTTGCAGCTAAGAGGAGCAGATGCCTTTTTCACTTCCCTACTAGGGGCGATCGCGGCAAGCGGCAGTCAATACGACATCATTCATTTCCACGCTCTCGGACCCTCGGTATTTAGCTGGTTGCCAAAATTTGCCTCCACTGCCAAAGTCGTTGTCACCTGTCAGGGCTTAGATTGGCAGCGGGCAAAGTGGGGTAAAATCTCCAGCCGCATCTTACATGCAGGCGAACGAGCCGCAGCACGATTTGCAGATGGAATTGTCGTCGTCTCTGACGAACTGCGCACCTATTTCAAACAGACATACAATCGCGACACGGTTTACATCCCTAACGGACCCGCTAGATACGCTCCTACAGATGGTAGTTTTGCCTACGGTACTTCCTTAGGACTGACTCCAGGCAAATACATTACCTATGTCGGCAGACTCGTACCGGAAAAGCGTCCAGACTTGCTAATTCAAGCTTTTCAAAAGCTAAAGCCGCGTGACTGGAAACTCGTTCTCGTCGGCGGGACAAGCGATACTAATGCCTTTGCCACCGAGTTATCAGAACTCGCTAATAACAACCCTAACATTGTCTTTACAGGAGAACTCCGGGGGCAAAAACTAGCAGAAATCGTGCGTGGGGCGGGATGTTTTACTCTCCCTTCCGATTTGGAAGGACTACCCCTAGCCATGCTAGAAGCCATGCAAGAAGGCGTACCAGTCGTCGCCAGCGATATTCCCGCCCACCAGCAATTAATTGCTCAAGATCGGGGATTGCTGTTCGGGGCTGGCGACGTAACAGATTGCACCCAGACTTTAGAGCGAGCGATCGCCCATCCCGAAGCACTGGCTGCAATGGCAAATCGAGCGCAAAAATACGTTCAGCAGCACCATAACTGGGATGATATTACTACTGAAACTCTGAACGTGTACAAAACACTGAATCAGACAACAACAATCCGCCCCAGTGTTGCCAAGCAACTGGCTACTACCCCTCCCGTTCAAGCTTCAGAAAAAATAAGTCGCTAACCACGTTAACCAACAGGCTGATAGATGAAGGTGTTGTGATGGAACAGAAATACGCGCTTTTACCGACAATTTTTTATCGGCGGCGCTTGCCCGCTTTAGCCACCTTCATCTCAGTGATGCTTGGTGCGCTGGTCTATCTTATATTTGCCCCCAGGACTTACGAAGCAGAAGCGCGGCTAATGCTTGATGGCAAACAATTGAGCCTAGCTGGAGAAACAGGACGCGATTTGACTCAAGAATCAGCCCGACTTGACTCCAACCCAGTCGCAACCCAAGCGGAACTCGCCCTTTCCCAAAAAGTTTTACGTCAAGCAATTTACGAAGCGTATACGGCAAATAATCGCAATAGTAACGCAGAACCACCAACGGTAGAAGAACTCAGAAAACAGTTAAAAGTTAAAACCGTTCCTGCAACTAGCATTCTGGAAATTAAATACAGCAACAAAGACCCCTTAATCGCGGCTAAACTGCTCAATGCTTTAACAGAAGCCATGATTAACGAGGATACGGCAGTGATTCGGCGCGAGGCTGGCTCGGCACGGCAATTCTTAGCAGTAGAAGTTCCGAAAAAACGCGCCCAGCTTGCCCAAGTAGAAGCAACGCTATCGCAGTACAAGCAATCGCAGGGAATTGTCTCGATCGCCGACGATCAAGGACGGGACAACGCCCAGACGACGAGTATAGTCGAAAGTCTAGCCCAGATAGAAGAACAGGAACGCACCACGCTTGCCCAACTGCAAGAAGTTAAGGCACGCAATAGTTCCCTAGAACAGGTGACAGATAGCAGCACCTTAAAAAATACCTATGCCACCGTCCGCAGCGGGCAGAACGAGCAACTGCAAGCACTACGCACGCAATTAGTAGAGTTGGAGGCAAAAGTTGCTAGCGCTCAATCGAAATATAAAGCCGACAGCCCACCACTGCTGAATTTAATCGAAGAACGGGATGCAGCCCGCGCCCTCTATCAGCAAAAAATCGGTAGCGAAACAGGCAACCCAGCGGCTAGCACTCCCAACGCCGCTACTGACAAGTTAAGCCAAGATCTTGCCACGCAATTAATTACTGGAGAGGTTGAGGCTTCAGCATTAGAAGGTAGACTTGCAGCAATTCGTCGCGATCGCGCTACCCTGCAAGAACGCCTCAACCAACTGCCAATCCGCGAACAAGGATTAGCCGCCTTGGTACGGCAACGCCAAGAAGCAGTCACCTCCTTAGAGTTTTTGCAGCGCAAGTTAGAAGAAGCACGGATTGCCGAAGCGCAAAAAGTCAGCAACCTGCGTCCGGTTGACCTTGCCGAGCCGCCCAGATTACCGACTTGGCCCAATCCCGCGATCGTTTTGGTACTTGCCACCGTCGCTGGAGGTACGCTAGCCCTCGGGACTGTGCTGTTACAAGAAGGACTCGACGGCACGCTACGCAATGCTACAGAAGCAAGCAGTCTAGTCGAAGTTCCCATCATGGGGGTGCTGCCTGTGATCTCACCAGAAGTCAGGGGCAAAGAATACGCTGATGCTTTGATGCAAGAGCCAGCGATTCTAGAATCCTATCGCAGCCTGCTGAGATCCTCAGAATTTGCTGCCAACGAGGATATTAAAGTTATCGTCGTCAGCAGCGCTCTGTCTGGTGAAGGCAAATCTTTAGTGTCTTCCTACCTTGCCGCAGTCGCCGCCACCCTATCGCGCCGCACCTTACTCATTGATGCCGACTTACGTTGTCCGACACAACACAAACTTTTTAAACTTGCTGCCAAACCAGGTCTTGCAGAAGTGGCACAGGGTAAGCTAGCTTTGGCAGAAGCCGTTCAAACTACGGGTATTGACAAATTAAAGGTTTTGTGTAGCGGCAGACCTCGCAGCCATCCTTCGGAATTATTTGAATCCAGGCAGATTCAGCAAGTTATCGCCGCTGCTGCGAGTCAATACGACCTGATCGTCATAGATACTCCCCCCGTGACGAGTTGCGTCGATGCCGTGAGCTTGTGCGGCAACGGCGAAAAACTACTCCTAGTTGCCCGTCCGAGCTTTACGCAAAGGGATATCTTCACGCAAGCAGTGGCAGAACTCAGGGCGAAACGAGTCGAGATCTTGGGAGTTGCCGTCAATGGGATCGATCCTCAAATTGACAAGTACTACCGTTATGCTTTCCAAAGCTACAAGACTCTGACTAATGTTTCCTAGAACTAGCTGCTAAAACCAGGTGTTATGAACGTGAGAAATGAAATCAGAAGGTTAGCCACCAGCTACCTGCCTGCTTCACAGGTCTCTTTTTGGATCGGAGTGGCGGGTGTCTTGGTAGGGCTAGCTGCGGGCATCCTGGTAGCTGCTCAGCCTGTTTATCTATTTGCTGGGGCGATCGCTTTTGCGATTATTATCAACTTCTTTGCTGATTTTGAACGCACGGCGATCGCCCTGTTAATTCTTCGCAGTTCGCTGGATATCTTCTCGGCGCAGCAAATCCCGGCGTTATTTGCGCTAGGACTAGCGGCTTTAACATTACTCTACGTCGCCGCTGCGTTTTTAGAACGACGCACCATACAGACAGATTGGTTTTGGTGGTTTTTGTTGGCGTGGGTGATGCTGCAAGGTTTGTGGCCCGTGCTCTGCATCTTGGGAGGCTTGGGACTGAATGCCTCGCCCTACCTAGCAGATAACGTCAGAGAGTGGACGCGCTTATTCTCGTGGGCAATGGTCTATCTATTAGTCATGCAAATGAAAGATAGAGTTGCACCGCAAAAGATTATCGCGCTGCTATTTTTCTCGTTAATTCCCCCAATAATTGTCGGCATGTTGCAGAAATATGCTAATTTCTTGCTACCATCTATCCTGGCATTGAAAAAGCCAGCGATTGTTAGTCAGTTTGTGCCAGCGGAGGTGGTCTCAGGCACGCGGATCAACAGCACGTTTGCCCATCCGAATAATTTCGTACTTTATTTACTACTTTTTATTTGTTTGGCTTTCTGGCAACTGTTACGGGGAAGCAAACCACGCTGGATGTGGTTGATTCTCTTATTTTTAATGGCAAATCTCTACGTCGGTACTGGGGCAATTTTTGGTTTAGTCATGCTCGTGACGGCTCTAGGAATTGCGATCGCCCCCAGGTTGAAATTTTATAATGCCCTTGGTGGCATCATGTTACTGCTGTTGGTTATAGTTCTATTTGCCAGTACGGATTACGGACGCAGCCGCCTGGATGGAATTGCCAATACACCACTGCTGAACCCAGATATCGACGTTTCGCGGGCGATCGTTATGTCGTTTTCCGACTACAACAGTTTTAACTGGCGGATTGCCCAGTGGTATTATCTTTTACGCGCATGGCTGTACGAACCTTGGTTTGGCTACGGACTTGGTACTGGCGTTTACTTGAGTCCGTATAATTTAGTACCGCACAACGCATACATTCGCGCTTTAGCAGAAGGAGGTATTATCGGTTTGGTAACGTTTGTGGCACTCTTGGTGGCACAGGCGATCCGACTGCTCCAACTGCTGCGACAAGCTCCTAAAGGTAGCGATCGCTGGAATTTCTGCTGGAGTTTGTTAGCCCTACTGATTGCAACGTCCTTGGGTATGGCAACGGATAATGTTTGGAGCGGTACGGCTTTTTACTTTTACTGGTGGACTGTAATGGGCATAGCAGGCTGGAACTGGCAAGAGCGGAAGGATCGCAGTGCAGGCGATCGCGCCATGCTGTTGACGATGGAGACTGCTATCGAAGTGAAAAATTAATCCTCATTCCAAATGAATCCGTGAAAACACAATCTCCCATTTCCTTATTAACTGCTGACAGTACTCGTTCGTCCCTGCGTCCATCTGAGGAAACACAACAATTGTTGTGTTGTCCAGTTTGTTCCGCTCAATTAGAATTGGACGAGTCTCAGCTCAAATGTACGAACACTCTATGTCAGGCTTGTTTTCCGATCGTGAATGGCATCCCCATATTGATTGATGATGAGGCAAGCGTGTTTGCGATCGACGATTATCTCGATATAGACAATTCAACTCTCAAACCAAAACCTTTATGGGAAAGACAACTCATTAATTTAATTCCCAGCATTCATTTAAATCTTAAAGGCAAGCAAAACTATCAAAAATTTGTTGCCCTACTTCAGCAACGCCATTCCCGTCCAAAAGTTTTAGTTGTTGGTAGTAGCATCAGAGGTCAAGGAATGGAACCCCTGTATTCTGCTCCTGACTTAGAACTTGTAGAAACAGATGTTGCTTTTGGCGCGGATGTCTCAATTATCTGCGACGCTCACAGCCTACCTTTTGCAGACAATTCTTTCGATGGAGTTGTCATTCAAGCCGTCCTCGAACACGTCGTCGATCCTTATCAGTGCGTCGCAGAGGTGCATCGCGTTCTCAAACCAGAAGGAGTTGTTTATTCCGAGACTCCTTTCATGCAGCAAGTCCACTTGGGGAGATATGATTTTACTCGCTTTACCCACTTGGGACATCAGCGTTTATTTAGGAATTTCGCCGAAATCGCCAGCGGTCCAGTTTGCGGTACGGGAATGGCACTCGCTTGGAGCTATCAGTATTTTCTGCTGAGCTTTGTCAAGTCATCCGCTGCTAGAGCTGTGGTGAAGATAATAACAAGGCTAACTAGTTTTTGGTTGAAGTATTTCGACTACCTCTTAATTGACCGCGCCGGAACGTATGATGCGGCATCTGGTTTCTATTTTCTCGGTACGAAAAGCGATCGCACTGTTTCAGATCGAGAATTGCTGGCTCAATATAAAGGCGCTCAAGCTAGCTCTTTTTAAAAGAGCTTTACCATACAATGGTATATCTTACCTGATAGAAACCAATGATAGCTGCAAAGCAGAATCTTTCCCTGGATTTGCAGCTATCGCAATTTAATGCGATCGATCGCACTCTATCTCGATACATTTCAAAGCCCAATTATTAACTAATATAGCAATCCTATTTGATTCATGAACGCTTCTAGCCTGCCGCAGGCTAGAAGCCTACTTTACAAATCATTTGAAACCGCTATATCTGCATAGCAATATATCGATTTATCGTAGAAAGTGAGATAAAGACAAGTCAATGAATGACAAGATCGTGCTTGTATCAAGACTTGTTCATCTGTGAAGAGATGTTGCCCGATCGCTGTTTCTTGTCATGAAGATCGAAGCGATCGCATCAAGTCAAAAAATGATTTCAATTGGCTATTATGTATTTCCGATATCTAGACGAACTGAAAAGAAATACTCTAGTTTAAGAAACATAATTTCCCAAGTTGAAATTTAACAATATGCCTAAAGTTTCAGTCATTATTCCAGCCTACAATTCCATCACCTATTTACCAGCAACTCTGGACAGCGTGCTGAGACAGACGTTTACTGATTTTGAAGTCTTAATTATTGATGATGGTAGTTCGGATAATACTGCTGCATGGGGCAGTCAAATCCAAGACCGGCGCGTCCAATTCATGACTCAAGCCAATCAAGGTACTTGTGCCGCACGCAATACAGGTATTGCTCTGGCGCAAGGAGAATACATAGCATTCCTCGACGCAGATGACTTGTGGCATCCAACCAAGTTAGCTAAACAAGTCCGCTATTTGGACGAACATCCAGAAGTCGGCTTAGTGTATACTTGGACAGCATTGATCGATCCCGAAGGTAGACCTACGGGCAGAATCTTTGCTAGTCGCGATCGGGGTGACGTGTGGCAGCAACTCGTACAGCGCAATATTACGGAATCTGGCAGTTCGTTTATGATGCGCCGTTGCTGTTTTGAAACTGTAGGGGTATTCGACACGACCTTATCCCACGTTGGCGACTGGGATATGTGTTTGCGAATTGCCGCTCGCTATAATTTTGGGGCGATCGAGGAACCTTTAGTGTACTATCGCCAGTACTCGAACAGCATGTCCAAAAACTGGCAGCGGGTGGAGAAATGTTTTTATACAGTGCTGGACAAAGCATTTCAATCTAAATTGCCAGAACTACAAGATTTAAAAGACCGTTGTTATGGCTTGGTAAACTTAACCCTTGCTTGGAAATGCCTGCAAACTCAAACCAAGGATTACAAACAAGCGATTCAATTTCGTACCACCGCGATCGCCTATTCCCCTCAACTGCGGTACTCTAAAGAGTACGTTCGCCTGAGTGTAGCAATTGCGATCGTGCGCTGGTGCGGTGCTGATGGCTACAATCGTCTCTTGGCAATATTTCATGCTCTGCGGCGGCGAATCTCAAACCTCAGAAATCGGCTTTCACTTCCTCTCAGTACGGGTTAAGTGTTGCTTGTAACTTATGCTTCAAGTAGTTCGAGTCCTCAATCGTCTAGCTTAGTGCGACCGGACGGCGACGAACTACCGTCTAAAACCAAGAATTAATGCATACCAACCAATCTCTCAAAACTCTCAAAAACAAAGTCCTCCAAGGAGGTATTTATCTAACTATTAGACAGTTGGCAGCATCAGCGCTTTCCTTAGTCAGCGTGCTGGTAATTGCTCGCGTCTTAGGACCAGAAAATTATGGCGTAGTTGTCTCGGCTGCATTTATTCTTTACTTCACTTTCTGGACGGCAAAATGCGGTTTAGATGTCTACTCGATCCGCCAACCCACTTTACCGAAAGATGCCGCAGAGCAGATTTTAGCGTTTTACAATACGGTAGGAATCGGGCTGTGCGTGTTGCTGTGGTTTGCTACGCCTCTAGTGGGTGCGTGGACGGGACAAAGCGTGCTAGTCGAAGTCCTGCGGTGGCTAGTTCCCGTCATTTGGTTGGAAATGGTAGCTAGTGCCTCGATCGCGATGATGGAGCGAGAACTGCGTTTCCCTCAAGTTGGTTTAGTTGAAACTTTGGCACAGGTATCGAACTATGCAGTCTCCGTACCGCTCGTACTCCTAAATTGGGGCTATTGGGGACCAATCGCTGGTTTTGTCGTTCAGTTTACGCTACTAGCAGTGATGGCTTCTGTTTGCTATCCGATCGCGTGGCGTTGGCGCTGGCAACCGCAATTCATCAGTTCTGCACTGCGTAGCGGTCTGGCTTACTCCGGCTCTAATTTAATTTGGAATTTTAAAACTCTCACCGTCCCCCTAGTTGTGAGCCGTCTAGGTGGGTTAGAAGCGGCTGGAATTGTCGGTATTGCCATCCGTCTTTCCGATCAGTTGGGAATGCTGCGGATCGTGATCGCTCGGCTTTCCATCAGCACTCTTGCCAAATTACTCGGCGATACTGATGCATTGCGCCGCGCCATCAGTCGTGGGATTATCTATCAAGGTCTGTTGGTTGGTCCAGTGTTTGCTCTCTTTTCTTGCTGTGCTAACTGGATCGTCCCTTTAATGTTTGGCAAGAGTTGGCTACCCAGCACCCAAGTCTTTACGTTCGTTGCCCTAGCAACCTTGCTCTACACGGTATTCAACATGCATATTTCGGCGTTATATGCCGCAGGACACAATCGCGATGTGGCTCGGTTTAACGCCATCTATATTAGTCTGTTTTGGCTAGCTGCTTGGCTGCTCCTACCAGTTTTAGGAGCTTGGGGTTATGGCGTGGCAGAATTATTTGCCTTACCTAGTTTTTTGGCGCTGCATTTTTCCATCACCAGATTGTGTGGCGCACCGGATTACGGGGATGCAATTTGTTTAATTATCGCCACGGCAATTCCCCTACTTGCTGGTCCCTGGCTACCGTTTTACATCAGTTTGAGTTTGTTGGTTGCCAGCTACAGTATTTTATTTCTGGCTCGACCCACCCTCAGAAGCATTCCTCTAGAATTGTATGCAGCTTGGAAAACGCCTAAGTCGTAGCCTGCTATGCTTCACCTGCACGGAGAACTTGTTTTGCGGTTAATTCTAGCGTAGGAAACATTGGGGAAACCAGGCGATCGCCTCCTGGAAAAATTGCTTCTTCATATAACCCATCCACCAAGGTTAGCACCACAACGCGATCGCTTTGAGGATCGACAATCCAGTATTCAGCAATTCCACGCGCAGCATACTCCGATCGCTTGTAGCGGTAGTCTCGATCCTCGTTCTCCTTGCCAGGTAATACTATCTCTACCACCAATGCTGGCGGTGGCATATCGGGCATGATAATACTGCGAGCAGTCCCAGTCAAAGCGGCAGCTAACTCCTCCGTTAACACTATCAAATCTGGCACTCGCGATGTCGCACGGGAACCACTGACAACAATTTCCGTTCCTCGACGCAACAAGCTAATAGGTACAACTTGAATGAAGACTCCAATTAGATATATCGCTATCAAGTTATTCAAATCACTTTCTGACGGCATCTCAACTAATTCCCCGTTCACCAATTCATAGCGCTTATCCGTGCCGTCATCATAAGCAAGGTATTCTACTAAGGTGAATCGCTTACTGGTTGTAGTCATTTCACTGCTTGACTTTGAGGATTCACGTCACGATCGATTTTAACGTATGACTGAATAATTACTAATTCGTAATTCGTAATTCGTAATTAATGGTTTGAATTTTCTAACTTTATTTATATAAAAAACTTCGATTTCCTTCTTTGTTTTAAGTAACTTTAATTTAGTTGCGAATAGTTATCCAGATTGAATGGCGAGATACAAATTATCAATTGAAATTATATAATGATATTGACATAATTTTTGCAAAGAAGCAGTCGCTTTTGAGGATTACGACTTGCTACTCCCAATAACAAAATATTTTTCCATGCGAGCGCTTAAATATGACAATTTTAAAAACGCGATTTTAAAACACAATTTTAAAAACGGACTGATTATGACTCTAATTTTAACAGAACAAGATTTGTGCGATTTCTGGGATAAAAGTGAAACAAACGGCAAGGCTTTTTGTTACGAAACTGATTTTGAATTTGCTTGGCAAGGAATTTTACTAAATTATGGTAGTCATTGCGGCTGGAATGTAGAGCTGCGAGAGGGACTAAACATCGGGGTTCAAGATAATAAAATAATCGAAGATTTAATTCTCACTCCAGCAGAAGAAAGTGATAGTCATTGGTGGAGTTTGACATTTTTTCTTGCAGGGAAAGTCAGGACGATTCTACACGGGTTAACTGATGAAATCGATGAATTAGTTGGACATAACTGTCTATGTTGTGAGGTAGGAACGAAGGAAACCGAATTTTGGGCAGCGGAACAATTTCATCGGGTTTATTTAGGGATTGACCCAAAGCGTTTGTTTGCAGGTTTAACTGAGGTACAATTGGCAGAATTGCCCCTAGAAATTCGACAAGCGGTAATTGACGATCGCCCTCAACCATACTACCGTCAAGGAAGAACTACCTTAGAAATGCAGCAGGTACTACACCAAATTTTATGCTGTCCTTTTCAAGGTTTGATGAAGCGAACTTATTTGGAAGCTAAGGCGTTGGAGTTGATGACGCTTCAATTTGTTCAATTTCAAGCGCAGAATTCCCCACAAGAGAACCTACCGAAAATTAAACAGCGCGATCGCGATCGTCTTTACCAAGCAAAAGAGATTCTCATTAACCATCTAGAAAATCCACCTTCATTGCAAGAATTGGCGCAGCGAGTAGGTATGAGTGATTTTCAGTTAAAGCGCGGATTTCGTCAGGTTTTCGGCACAACTGCCTTCAAATATTTGCACGACTACCGCCTAGAACAAGCCTGAAAATTATTGTTAGAAGGAGAAATGAGCGTTGAGAAGGTGGTTTATCAAGTGGGATTTGCCAGTCGCAGTTATTTCGCCAAAGCCTTTCGACAAAAATTTGGCATAAATCCCAGTGAAATGCTGAAAAAAGGCTCGAAATTCTTTTAGAGTTCAAAAATCTCCCTCTAGCACTCACCTTGCAAGTGCGAATCTGATAACATACTGTCTTGCTTGAGATATTTAAGAAAGTTTCTCAACAAAGGGTAGTTGTTGGTGTGATGGAGATGAGCTGATGAAGTTTAGAGCTTTGCTCTGGAGCCTTTTACTGACAGGCGCTAGTTTAGGATTTGGATCTTATTTAGCAGTGGCAGCAATAGATAGCGATCGCGCTGCGATCGAGCAGCAGGTAAATCTAGAACAGCGTAGGAATGAAAGATTAGCTCAGAATCAAGATAATACAACGGTTGTAGAAGTTACAGCAGTAAAAGTTAACGCCACGCCAACAGGATTGAACATCATTCTAGAAACGGCAACTGGTGCAACTATTCCAGCCACTACCAGAACTCAAGACAATATTCTAATTGCAGATATTCCTAATGCTGTATTAAAACCTAGAAAAATTTTTCAAGCAGATAATCCAGTCGCAGAAATTAGCCAAGTAACGGTGACGCAACAGCCAGAAAATCGTCTTGAAGTGAGAGTCATTGGTGAAACTGGAGCGCCAACAGCCAAGATTAATACTACTAGCAATGGGTTAGCGATCGCGGTGACTCCTGATGCTAAAGCAGAAATGGAAATTGTAGTAACGGGAGAACAAGAAAGCTATGCCGTGCCGAATGCCAGCGTGGGAACGCGCACAGATGCACCTTTGCGGGATATTCCCCAGTCGATTCAAGTCGTGCCTCGTCAGGTAATTGAAGACCAGGGAGCGACTGAAGTGGATGAAGTGCTTCGCAATGTTAGTGGCATTTCGCAAGTCGATGGGCTATTTTCTATTCGTGGCTTTGATGCGACTGACAACTTCTTCAGCGATGGCGCTAGAGTAGAAGGCAGTTTTCGTCGAACCAACTTGAATTTAAGTAATATCGAACAAGTAGAAGTTCTGAAAGGACCAGCATCCGTACTTTACGGTAATGGAGAACCTGGAGGTACAATCAATTTCGTCACCGAACAACCCCTCAAAGAGCCTGCTTATGCAATTACAGGAACTATTGGTAACTTTGATTTTTACCGTTCTACGATCGATTTAACGGATCCCCTGAACGACAACAAAACAATCTTATACCGTTTGAATCTTGCCTATGAAAACTCTGATTCGTTTGTCGATTTTGTTGAGAACAAACAGTTTTGTGTTGTTCCAGTCTTAAGTTTTCAGTTAGGTAAAAGGACAACTTTAGCCTTTGAATGAACTTATGAAAATATATCTGCTATAGAACGACAGCCTTTACCTACTGTTGGTACGGTTTTACCCAATTCTTTAGGAGAAGTGCCTCGATCGCGTTTTTTGGGAGAGCCTGATAACAGATATAACTTATGGGAAGGTAGCGTTGGGTATCGTCTCAATCACCAGTTTAGCGATCGCTGGTCGCTGCGTAATCGATTCATCGCCTCTTTCTCAACTTTTGAGGATCGATCGGTTGGGGCAAATGGCGGTCTTGAAGCTCTTGAAGCTGATAACCGAACTGTACTTCGTTTTGCTAATAACAATAAGGCTGATAACGAAAGTTATATATTACAAACGGATGTCAACGGCGAATTTCAATCAGGCATTATTAATCACGATCTATTGCTGGGTGTAGAGCTTCAGCGTAATGTTTACACCAGAAGATTTGTCAATGCAGATGCTCCACCAATCGATTTATTCGAGCCTGAGTATGGCAATTTTTCAATTCCCGACGAGTCTGAACGAAATTATGAAGTTAGCACAACCGACATCATTGGGATTTATGCCCAAGATTTACTTGCGATCGGCGAGCAGGTAAAAGTTTTGCTGGGTGGAAGATTCGATTGGTATTCCGACAACTTTGAAGATAGGATAGAAGACTTTTCAGAAAATACTGAAGTTAATGCATTTAGCCCCCGTATCGGTCTTGTTTATCAACCCATCGAGCCAGTCTCCCTCTACGCAAGCTGGAGTCGCTCGTTTGTCCCGCAGTTTGGAGCCGATTTAGCAGGCGATCGATTTGAGCCAACTCGTGGCGAACAGTTTGAAGTCGGTGTAAAAACTGAATTTCTTGATAATAGACTGACAGCTACCTTATACCAATTTACTCTTTGACTACGACAAAAGAGATCCCCCCAACCCCCCTTATCAAGGGGGGCTAGGGGGGATCTTCTGTAGCATAGTTTTAGTGAAATGGTATTAG